>DATLZA010000054.1 GCA_035574235.1 Planctomycetota bacterium
TCCGCCCGCGACTCCCCCCCTCCATGAGAAAGAACTAAGAAGCGATTCACGAATCGCCCATGTCCGGACGGTAACGTCCGGGCATGAGATGCGTACTGCTGCTCCTCATGCACGTCGTCGAAGGCCCCGCCCCCCTTCCCCGCTCCGTGAGCGGGAATTCGCCGGAGGATGTCGCGGCGGATCAGGAGGCGCAGGAAACGGAGCCCGCGCCTCCGCCGGCGCTCGGAGTTCCCGAACGGCCGTTCCGCCCCCGATACGCGCCGGGACCCTCGCTCCGACTGGGGGTGCTCGCGCTCCGGCCCTCGGTGTCCTACGACACGCGGGAATACTTCACGGGGGTCTATAGCGGCGATGTGGATCTCAGACCGGGAGCGGATCTTCCGCGCCTGGCCCCCGGGATGATCTTCTCCCTGGATCTCGGCCCCGTGCGGGTGGACGGAGGGTTCGTTCAGACGGCGGCGCGGCGCCGGCTGGACCGGGCGCTGAGCTACGAAGAGGAGACCTTCGCGCCGGGAGAAACCGTGGACATCCTGGCGCAGGCCGGCTGGTTGGACGTGACGTACCGACTGAGGCTGGCCGGAGACGAAGGCGCCCGGACGGGCATCTCCGCGCTGCTGGGCGTCGACGCCCCGCGGATCAAGCTGGCGATCGAAAGCGGAGAGGCCTCCGCGCGCGAGGGATTCAACGCGTTGTGGCCCGTGCCGGCGCTGGGGCTCGAGGCCCATGTCTGGTTGACCGACCGCATCCAGCTCCGCGGCGGCCTCCTGGGAACGCGCGTGCGGTTCACGAATCCGTTCCACGAGGACGCCGGGGAGCCCCAGCGCGTGGAGTTCACGTACCTGCGGATCGACGCCGGAATTCGTGTGGACCTGTCCGCCTCCTGGGGCCTCACGGTGGGCTACGCCCGCTTCTCCATGGACGTCACCGCGGCAAGCCGGCTGGACGACAAAGACCGAGCGATCTTCAAGGCGGGCGGCGCCTTTCTGGCGCTGGAGTACCGATTCTGAGGGCAGGCAAGCTCCGCCGAACGGAGGATGGTCGGGCCGCCGGGATTTGAACCCGGGACCTCTTGCACCCCAAGCAAGCGCGCTAGCCAGGCTGCGCTACGGCCCGATCCCTGAGAGGACGCGTATTCTACTTCCTCGACTCGAACCTGACAACCTCCAGATGCGTCGCCGCGAGCGTAATCTCCTTCTCCCCCTGATACTGTCGCGTGTCGCGACGCACGAGCCGCCCGGGCACCTCCTCCGAACGCCATTCCGTCCGCACCGTCCGCCCCACCCCCGGCGCCTCCGTCGTCACCCGAACGACGTGGCAGACCACCTCCCGGCCCGCCACCCGGACCGGCTCCGCGCACGAAACCAGAAGCTCCTCCTCCGACGCGATCGGGCGCCCCCGCTCGAACGTCTCCACCCTCACCCGAACCGCCCAACTCGGCGCCCCGGCGGCCTTCGCGATCGTCGTCACCTGCCCCGCGTCCTTGTCCGCGTCCACCGAGAGCGTCAGGACCTCGCACTCGAACGACCGGTCGCCCACCGCGATCCGCTCCGTCCCCTTGCGCTCCGCCTTCCCCCGCAGCCAGCCCGGCAGCGCCAGGTGGAACGGAATCTCGCTCTCCTGCCCTTCCCGCTCGATCTTCAAGAGCGCCCGGTCCCCCTGCGCCGAAGCCACCGTCCACTCCGCCTCGGAGGAAACTTCCCGGTGCACGAGGTTTCCCTTCTCGTCGATCGACGGGACCTTCACCGTCTCCCGGTACCGAACCGTGGAGCCCTCGCGGAAACCGGCCCAGGGGTGCGCATACCCACGGACCGCCTCCGCCAGGAGAGGGTCCTCCTGCGCCCGCCCGCCCGCGAGGAACGCCACGAGGAGAAGGGACTTCGACATGCGGCCTCCCGGCGATTTCCGGACCCCGCGGATTCTACCGAAGCCCTCCCCCGAAAGCGATAGAATTCCCCCCGAGCGCCTTCCGCACCTCCGCCAGCGTCTCCCGCGCCGCCTCCCGCGCCCGTTCGATGCCCCGCTCGAGGATCCGCTCCAGCCCCTCCCCGTCCGCCAGAACCTCCGCCCGACGGCGCCGAAGGGGCTCCAGGAACGCATTCACCGCCCGCGCCAGTTTGGCCTTCACCTCGACGTCCCCCACCCGCCCCTCGCGGTATCGCGCCTTGAGATCCTCCACTTCCGCCCGGTCGGGATTGAAAAGGTCGTGATAAACGAAGACCGGATTTCCCTCCACCGTCCCCGGCACGTCCGCCCGAACCCGCCGCGGGTCCGTGTACATCCCCCGCACCCGGCGCTCCACCGTCGCGGCGTCGTCGGAAAGATAAATGCAGTTGTCGAGCTTCTTGGACATCTTCGCCCGCCCGTCCGTCCCCACCAGGCGCGGCGCATCCGTCAGGAGCGCCTGCGGCTCCGGGAGCTCCACCCCGTGCGCGCGCCGGAGCCTCCGCACGAGTTCCCGCGCCAGCTCCAGGTGCGCCACCTGGTCCTCCCCGACGGGCACCACCTCCCCCTTGTAGAGCGCCACGTCCGCCGCCTGGAGGAGCGGATACCCGAGAAGCGCGTAGGCCGGCGTCTCCCTGCCCTCCAGCCTCGCCGCTTCTTCCTTATACGTCGGCACCCGCTCCAGCATCCCCACCGGCGCCAGCGACCCCAGAATCCAGAAAAGCTCCAGATGCTCCGGAACCGCCGACTGCACGAAAATCACCGCGCGCTCCGGATCCACCCCGCAGGCGATCCAGTCCGCCACCATCTCCCGGATCCACCCCCCCACCCGCCCCGGCTCCTCCTGCCGGTCCGTCAGCACGTGCCAGTCGGCCGCGAAGAAGAAGCACTCGTGCTCGCGCTGAAGCGCCGCCCACGTGCGCAGAACCCCGAAGTAGTGACCCACGTGCAGCGGCCCCGTGGGACGCATGCCGGAAACCACCCGCATGGGGAAACCCCTCCTGTGGACTGGCCGCGTTCCCCCCGTGTTACGAAACGTAACGCCGCCGCGGCCGCCCTCCCCGAGCACCCTCGGGCACGCCGCTTGCTCTTCCCCGTTCCGGCCGCTTTGCACGGAGGAAGCATGCTGCAAAGGCTGTTCGAAAGCGTGTTCCGCAACGGAGCCCCCGCGGCGCCCGAGGGCCACGGAACCGCCGCGCTCGTCCTCTCCCTGCCCGTTCCCATCCGCGCGCCCGTCGAGTCGCGCCTCCCGGGCGTCCTCTCCACCGCCGAGGTCTTCCGCCGCCTCTTCGCCGAGGCCCGTGCCTCCCTCAAGGTCTTCTCGCCCTACGTGGATCCCACCTTCACCAGCCTCGCCCAGGCGGCCCGCGCGCCCATCCAGGTCGTCACCACCCTCCGCGAGGCCCGCCAGCGCTCCAACCCCGTCCTGGAACGCTTCGCCTCCACCCGGCCGCTCGCCGTCCGCTACCTCCACGAAAAGCACGCCCGCGCGCAGATGTTCCAGCTCCACGCCAAAATGGTCCTGGCCGACGCCTCCGCGGCCTACCTCGGCAGCGCGAACCTCACCGACACGAGCCTGCACTACAACTTCGAGCTGGGGATCTACCTCGAAGACCGCGACCTCGTCGCGCGGCTGCACACGCTCTTCGACTACGTCTTCGATTTCGCGGCCAAGCCCGCGGAGGCGCTGTGAGAAACCGCCCCGCCGGCCCCTGGTGGGTTTATGTCCTCCACTCGACCGGCGCCCTGACCCGCCGCTACGTGGGGCGGACGCGGGACCTGCCGGGGGCCCTCCGGCGCCACGAGGCGGGCCGCGTGCCGGCCACCCGCCAGGGGCGTCCCTGGGACGTTGTCGCGGCGTTCGCCCTGCCGGACCGCGCCCGCGCCCTCGCGCTGTGCGCCTGGCTCAGGTCCCGCCCCGGGCGCCTCCCCGGAGGGAGGCCATGACCGCCAGGGCCCGCCCCGCAGTCCTTGAGCGCCCCGGGTCGCGCGGTCTACAATCCTGCCCCGATGCGCCTTTGGCGGTACGCCCTGGCCGCGCTCGTCTACGACGCGGTGGTCTTCGTCGTCTGGCTGGTCATCCCGATCCGCGCGCACGCGCTGGGCGCCACCGCCACGCAGATGGGCCTGCTCGTGACGGTTCACAGCGTGCTCTACACGCTCAACAGCCTGGCCATGGGGCGGCTCGCGGACCGCGCCTCCAAGCCGCTCCTGGCTCTCCTGGGATGCGCGGGGGCCGCCGCCGCCTGCCTGGCCCTGCGGGCGGCGGACCGGCTGGGGCTGCTCTTCCTGGGGGTGCCGGCGCTGGCGCTTTCGGCCAGCCTCTTCTGGCCCAGCGTCCAGGGCTCGATCGGGTCGGAGACGCCCCCGGCGCGCATGGAGCGGGCCCTCGGGCTGTTCAACGTCATGTGGTCGGTCGGCAAATCCCTGGGCTTCCTCTCGGGTGGCTGGCTGGTCGCGCGCGCCGGCGCGGAGGGGACCCTCATGCTGGCCGCCGCCCTCGCGGTGGCCACCGCGACGTTTTACCCCTGGACCCCGGGCCCCCGGGCGCCCCGGGAGTCCCTGCCCGCGCAGGACGGGCACCCGGCCTTCCGGACGATGGGATACGTGGCCAACTTCGCCGCCTACGGCGTGGCCGCGGCGTTCCAGACCCACTTTTTCGCCTTCCTCGGCAGCCAGGGGCTGGGCCGGTCGATGGACCCCCGGACCTTCTTCGGGCTCTTCCTCGGGATCGTCTTCGCGGCCCAGACGGTCGGGTTCGCGCTTTTGCGGCGCGGCGCCGGGTGGGCGTACCGCCGGGGGCGCCTCTACGCCTCGCAGATCCTTATGGCCGCGGCGGCGGTGGCGCTGGCGGTCGTGCGAAGCGACTGGGCGATCCTGGCGGCGGCCCCGGCCCTCGGCCTGTGCCTGAGCTTCGCGTACGCGTCGAGCCTCTACTACAGCCTCCACAACGCGGAGCGGCACGGCAAGTACTCCGGCGTCCACGAGGCGGTGCTGGGGGCGGGCTACTTCGCGGTGCCGCTGGCGGGCGGGGCGCTGGCGGACCGCTCCGGAGACCCCCGGGCGCCTTACCTCCTGGCCGCGGCCGCCGCCCTCGGGGCCGTCGCCCTCGAGGAGGCGATCTACCGCAGGACCTCCAGGAGCCGCGAGAAGCGATCGATCGCGAAATCCGCGCCGTCCAGCTCCCCCGGCTGCGCGTAGCCGTACGTGACGGCGCACATGGCCGCCCCCGCGGCCCGCGCCGTCTCGAGGTCCACGCCGCTGTCGCCGACCATGAGCGGCCGGCGGGCGCCCCGGGCGGCGGCCCGGAAGACGGCGGGGTCGGGCTTGCGCGTCGGGAAGGAATCCCCCCCGTAGACCGCCTCGAAACGGCCGGCGATGCCGAGGCCCTCGACGATCCTGCGGCAGAGCCGCTCGGGCTTGTTGGAGAGGACGACCTTCCGTGCCGGCAGGACGGCCAGGGTTTCCTCCACGCCCGGATAGAGGCGCGTCCGGTCCAGGAGGTGGGCCGCGTACTCCGCCAGGAACGCCTCCACCACAGGCTCGTGCGGCGGCTCCGAGGTGCGCTCGATGAGCTTGCGGACGCCGCGGCCGATCGAGGCCACGACTTTCTCGTGCGTCACGGGGGGCCGGCCCAGGCGGGCCAGGACCCGCCGCAGCGCCGCCGAGATGTCCTCCGCGCTGTCGACGAGGGTGCCGTCCAGATCGAAGACCAGGAGATCGTAGCTCACGTTTTCAGGCTCACGGCCACGCCGTCGCGCAGGGGGACGATGGACGTCCGGACCCCGGGAGTCGAAAAGGCCAACCGGTTGTACTCGAGGACGCCGCGGGCGTCGGCATCCGGTTGGGAGGAGAGGACTTCGCCGTGCCAGAAAACGTTATCGGTGACGAAGAGCCCGCCCTTGCGGAGGCGCGGCAGGGCCGCCTTCCAGGCGCGGGGGTAGTCGGCCTTGTCGATGTCGCAGAAGATGAGGTCGAACTCCCCCTCCAGGCGCGGCAGGATTTCCAGGGCGTCGCCGGCGTGGTACTCGCAGTCGGAGGCGCCCAGCAGGCGCCGGGCGATCTCGAGATTCCGGGCGTCGTACTCGGTGAGGACCACGCGGGCGCCGGACCGAGCGAACCACCAGGCGGAGTAGCCGAAGCCGCTGCCGAGTTCCAGGACGCGGCGCGCACCGATCGAACGGGCCAGGAGTTCGCACAGGGCGCCCACGAGGGGGCCGATGATGGGGAACCGCGTCTCGGCGGCCCGGCGTTCCAGCTCCTCGACCTCCGGCGGGCGGCGCGGGTGAAGGGAGAGGAGGTAGTCCTCCAGCGCGCGGGGCACGATCTCCATGACGACTTATCATAGTTCCGGGCGCCGCCGGCGACGAGGTTTTTGGCGAAGGGTATAATTCCTTGGACCGCGCGGGCCGCGCGGAAGGAGGGACCGCCGTGGACAAGGTGACGCTTTCGGTCTTCAAGGCGGACGTCGGGGGATTCGTGGGGCACACGGGGGTGCACGAGGACGTCCTCCGGCGGGCCCGGGAGCTCATCCAGAAGGCCGTCTCCAAGGGGCTGCTCCTGGACGCCTGGGTGGGGGCGGTGGGGGACGACCTCGAGGTCGTGGCCACGCACGAGCGCGGGTCCGACGCCCGGGAGATTCACAAGCTGGCGTGGGACACGTTCGCGGTCTGCACCGAGGTGGCGGAGCGGCTGAAGCTCCACAACCCGGGGCAGGACCTGCTGGCGCCGACCTTCACGGGGCACCTGCGGGGCCTGGGGCCGGGATACGCGGAGATCACCTTCCGGGAGCGGCCGAGCGAGCCGGTGATCGTGTTCATGGCGGACAAGTGCGATCTGGGGGCGTGGAACCTGCCGCTCTACCGGATGTTCGCGGACCCCTTCAACACCTCCGGCCTGCTGACCGACCCGTCGATGCACGAGGGCTTCGCGTTCGAGCTGCTCGACGCCCTGGAGCACCGGACGATCACGCTGCAATGCCCGGGGGACCTGTACGACCTTCTGATGTTCCTGGGCTCGAGGGGCCGGTTCGTGGTCAACAAGGTCATCCGCCGCGTGGACGGCGTGGTGGCGGCGGCCGCCTCGGCGCCGCGGCCGGCGGGGGCGGGCGAGTCGGCGGGGGTGGACGACCCGGTCCTCATCGTCCGGTGCGAGACGGGGCTGCCCGCCGTGGGGGAGGCCACGGAGGCGTTCGCGTTCCCGCACCTGGTGACCGGCTGGATGCGCAACACCCACCAGGGGCCGCTGATGCCGGTGCCGCTCCGGCACGCGCGGGCGGTGCGCTTCGACGGTCCGCCGCGCGTCGCCGCGGCGGGGTTCCAGCTGGCCGGAGGGAAGCTGGGCGGCCCGGTCGACCTTTTCGACGACCCCTCGTTCGACGCGGCGCGGCGCCAGGCGATGGAGGCGGCCGAGTACCTGCGCCGGCACGGGCCCTTCGAGCCGCACCGCGTGCCCCACGAGCAGATGGGCCACACGGCCTTCCCGCCGCTCCTGGCGCGCCTGGAAAGCCGCTTCGTCAAGGTGGACCTCGAGGAGCGCGGCACGCGTGTGCGGCCCGCGCGGCGCCGCGGCGGGGGCGACGGGTCGGAGTAGGCCCCCGCGGCCTCGCGTAAAGCTACCCCCGGGGCGCGGCGGCCGCTATACTCCCGCCATGATCATCACCGAAGACCCCGAGGCGATCCGGAGGGTCCTCCTGGGCGCCCGGACCGTGGCGGTCGTGGGCTGCTCGCCCAAGCCGGACCGGGACAGCCACCAGATCGCCCGATACCTGATCGAGAAGGGCTACGGCGTCGTGCCCGTCAACCCGGGCGCCGACGAGATCCTGGGCCGAAAGTGCTACCCGGACCTGCGCTCCGTGCCGGGGAAAGTGGACATCGTGGACGTCTTCCGCGCGGCGGAGCACGTGCCGCCGATCGCCGAGGAGGCGGTGGCCGTCGGGGCGGAGTGCCTCTGGCTTCAGAGCGGGATCGTCCATGACGAGGCGGCGCGCCGGGCGAGCGACGCCGGACTCTACGTGGTCCAGGACCGCTGCATCGCCACGCTCCACCGCATGCTCGTGCGCCCGTAGCGCCCGCGTCAGGCGACGGTCACTTCCTTGCAGAGGTAGACGTCCTGGATCGCGTGGAGGAGCTCCGCGCCCTCCTTGAGCGGCCGCTGGAACGCCTTGCGCCCCGAGATGAGGCCCATCCCGCCGGCCCGCTTGTTGATGACGGCGGTCACGACGGCCTCGGCGAAGTCGTTCTTCCCCGACGGCCCGCCGGAGTTGATCAGGCCGGCCCGCCCCATGTAGCCGTTGGCCACCTGGTAGCGGCACAGGTCGATCGGGTGGTCGCTGGCCAGGTCCGTGTACATGCGCTCGTCGAGCTTCCCGTAGCTGGAGCTTCCCGTGTTGAGGGCCTTGAAGCCGCCGTTGTTCTCCGGGAGCTTCTGCTTGACGATGTCGGCCTGGATCGTGACGCCGAGGTGGTTGGCCTGGCCGGTGAGGTCCGCGGCCACGTGGTAGTCCTTGTCCTTCTTGAAGGCGGGGTTGCGGGTGTAGCACCAGAGGACGGTCGCCATGCCCAGCTCGTGGGCGCAGGCGAAGGCCTGGGAGATTTCGACGATCTGGCGCGTGGATTCCGGCGAGCCGAAGTAGATCGTGGCGCCGATCGCGGCCGCGCCCATGTCCCAGGCCTCCTTGACGGTGCCGAAGAGGACCTGGTCGTACTTGTTCGGGTAGGTCAGCAGTTCGTTGTGATTGATCTTGACGAGGAACGGAATGCGGTGGGCGTACTTGCGGGCCACGGCGCCGAGCACGCCGAAGGTGGAGGCCACGGCGTTGCACCCGCCCTCGATCGCCAGGCGCACGATGTTCTCGGGATCGAAGTAGTCGGGGTTCTTGGCGAAGCTGGCGCCCGCGGAGTGCTCGATGCCCTGGTCCACGGGGAGGATCGAGAGGTATCCCGTGCCGGCCAGGCGGCCCGTCCCGAACAGGCGCTGGAGGTTGGCCAGGACGCGGTTGTTGCGGTCGCTGGGGGCGAAGATGCGGTCCACCCAGTCCGGGCCGGGGACGTGGAGCCGCTCGCGGGGGATCTTGGGGTTCTTGAAGCCCAGGAGGTAATCCGCCTTGTCTCCGAGGTGTCGGACGATCGTGTCGAGCATGGGGGGTGGTCCTTTCACATGAACGAGAGGCGTCGGTGAATGTAGTGGAACGCGGCCGATTTGGCAAACGTTTTTCCGGGCGCCCCCTACTCGTCTTCCTGGCGGGCCGCCAGGCGCTTGTTGAGCTTGCGCAGCGCGATCTTCTCGATCTGCCGGACGCGCTCGCGCGTGATCCGGAGGCGCTTGCCGATGTCCCCGAGCGTCATCGGCTGCCCGTCGTAGAGACCGTAGCGCAGGCGGAGCACCGCCGCCTCGCGCTCGTTGATCGAGCGCAGGAGCTGCTCGATGCGCTCGGAATCCATCTGGGAGAAGACGGTCTTGTCGGGCGAGGAGCTTTCCTTGTGGTCGGCCACCTCGTTGGTGGGCCACATGACGTCGAGGCTGACGGGGCGGGAGAAGTTGTCCGAGGCGTTGATCGCGCGCTTGAGGATCTCCAGGCTCTCCTCCCCCAGGTCCATCGCCTCGGCGATCTCGTGGATGTCGGGCTTGCGGCCGTGCTTCTGGGTGAACTCGTTCTGGACGACCTTCCACTTGGCGATGATCTCGACCATGTAGGAGGGGACGCGGACGGTCTTGGCGGTGTTGACGAGGGCGCGGCGGATGGCCTGGCGGATCCACCAGGTGGCGTAGGTGGAGAAGCGGCACTTGCGGCGCGGGTCGAAGCGCTGGACGGCCTTCAGCAGCCCGATGTTCCCCTCCTCGATGAGGTCGAGGAACGCGAGGCCCTTGTTGAGGTAGTTCTTGGCCACGCTGACGACGAGGCGGAGGTTCGCCTTGATGAACTGCTCGCGGGCCTCGCGCGCGTCCCGCTGCTTGTCGGGGTCCGCGGAGTTGAGGTGCTTCATCCGCCGGGCCAGCTGCCGCTCCTGCTCGGCGGTCAGGAGGGGGACGTCCTGGATTTCCTTCAGGTACTGCTCGACCCCGGACTCCTGACGGATGAAGGACATGCCCCCCATGCGCGCCTCATTATACCGGCCGTAACCCACCCGTCAATTTGCCCGCCCGGCTTGGCCCGTCGTCGCGGCGGGACGGAGGCGGGCTTAGAAAATGACGCCCCAGGCCCGATCGTGTCGCCCCTTCAGGCCAGGTACGCCAAAATCCGGGATACCTCCTCCTTGAGGCGGCTGCGCTCGACCACCCGGTCGAGGAAGCCGTGCTCCAGGAGGAACTCGGACGTCTGGAACCCTTTCGGCAGCTCCTGCTTGATCGTCTGCTCGATGACGCGCGGGCCGGTGAAGCCGATGAGGGCCTTGGGCTCGGCGATCATGACGTCCCCGAGGGCCGCGAAGCTCGCCATGACGCCGGCCATGGTCGGGTGCGTGAGGATCGAGATGTAGAGCCCGCCGGCCTCGCCGTGGCGGGCCACGGCCGCCGAGGTCTTGGCCATCTGCATGAGGGAAAGGCATCCCTCGAACATCCGCGCGCCGCCGCCCGAGCCGGAGACGAAGACCACCGGCAACCGCCGCTCCGCGGCCAGCTCGAAGGCGCGGGCCACCTTCTCGCCCACCACCGACCCCATGCTGCCCATCATGAAGCGCGAGTCGGTCACCCCGAAGACGACCTCCCGGCCGTCGATGCGCCCGGTCCCCACCACGCAGGCGTCCTTCTGCCCCGTCTCGCGCTGGGCGGACTCCAGCTTCTTGCGGTAGGAGATCTCCCCCTCGAACTCGAGGGCGTCCACCGGCGCCAGGTCCGCCCAGTGCTCCGCGAACGACCCGGCGTCCAGGAGGAGCTCGATCCGCTCCCGCGGGGTGAGCGTGAAGTGATACAGGCAGTCCGGGCAGACGCGCTTGCGGTCCTCGACCACCTTCTTGAAGATCATGCCCCCGCAGTCGGGGCACTTCATCCACAGGTCCCCGGGGATCTGCTTCTTGCGGGAGATGAACTTCTTGATCTTCTCAAACGCCACGGGCCTGCTCCGCCTTCTCGCGCATCGCCCTCAGCACCGCCGCCGGGTCGGGCGCGTGGAACACCGAGGTCCCCGCCACCAGGACGTTGGCCCCCGCGGCCGCCGCGGGCCCGGCCGACCCGAGGTCCACCCCGCCGTCCACTTGAATATCGACCTCCGGGGCCGCTTTCCTCAATTTAGAGACTTTCGGGAGCACGGATTCAATGAATTTTTGCCCCCCGAAGCCCGGCCATACCGTCATCGCCAGGACCATGTCCACGCGGTCCAGGAAGTCCACGGCCTCCGCGTCCGTGTCGGGGTTGAGGGCCACGGCCGCGCGCTTGCCCCGCGCGCGGATGGCCTCGAGCGTCCGCTCCAGCCGCCTTCGGTCGTAGAAGTCCCGGCACACCAGCCGCAGCGCCCAGCCGCGACCGCGGTGCACGAGCGCGTAGTCCTGCGCCACCGCCTCCGCGTGGAAGGTGATCGAATCCGCCCCCGCCGAGGCGAAGGGGTCCACGAACTTCTCCGGCTCCCGGACCATGAGGTGCACGTCGATCGGCAGCCGGGTCACCTTGCGCAGGGACTCCACCACCGCCGGGCCCATCGACAGGTTCGGCACGAAGTGGGCGTCCATGACGTCCACGTGGATCATGTCCGCCCCGCCCGCCTCGGCCTTGCGGATCTCGTCGCGCAGGCAGCCGTAGTCCGCGTTCAGGATCGAAGGCGCCAGCTTGATCGGTCTCATGCGCCACCGCCCGCGCGGCCCGCGGGGGCCGGCCCTTCAGCGCTCCGAGAGGGCCGCGATCCCCGGCAGCTCCTTGCCTTCCAGGAACTCCAACGACGCCCCCCCGCCCGTCGAGACGTGCGACATCCGGTCCGCCACCCCGAAGGCCTCGACCGCCGCGGCCGTGTCGCCGCCGCCCACCACGGTCGTCGCCCCCCGCAGGCCGGCCAGGAACTCGGCGATCGCCCGCGTCCCCCGGGCGAACGGCTCCATCTCGAAGACCCCCAGCGGGCCGTTCCAGAGGACCGTGCGCGCCCGGGCGAGTTCCGCCTTGAAAAGCTCCACCGTCCGCGGCCCGATGTCCAGCCCCATCCAGCCGTCGGGCACGTTCTCCACGATCTGCGTCCGCGCCGCCGCGTCGAAGCGGTCGGCCGCCACGTGATCGACCGGCAGGACCACCCGCGCCGAGCTCAGGATCGTGCGCGCGACCTCCAGCTTGTCCGCCTCCACCTTCGAGGCCCCCACAGGCCGGCCCTGCGCCTTAAGAAGCGTGTACGCCATCCCCCCGCCCACGAGCAGCGCGTCCACCTTCCGCGCGAGCTGCTCGACGATGAGGATCTTGTCGGACACTTTCGCTCCGCCCAGAATCGCCACGAAAGGCTTCTCCGGGCCGTGAAGCACTTTTCCGAGATACTCGATCTCCTTTTCCATGAGAAATCCGGCCGCCCGGACGGAGAAGAAACGGGCCACGCCGGCCGTCGACGCGTGCGCCCGGTGCGCCGTCCCGAACGCGTCGTTCACGTAGACCTCCGCCAGGGCGGCCAGCTTCCGCGCCAGCGCCTCGTCGTTCTTCTCCTCCCCGGGGTCGAACCGGATGTTCTCCAGAAGCGAGAGATCCCCCGAAGGCTCCCCGAACGCCACGGGACGCCCCAGAAGCTTCGAGAGATGCTCCGCGACGGGCCGGAGCGAATAC
>DATLZA010000055.1 GCA_035574235.1 Planctomycetota bacterium
CGGGGTCGGAGGCCGTCGGGCCGCTCATCGAGCATCCGCGGGTGCGGGCGGTGACGCTCACGGGGAGCTCCGCGGCGGGCCGGTCGGTGGCGGCGCGGGCGGGGGCGTGTCTCAAGAAGACGGTGCTCGAGCTGGGCGGGAGCGACCCCTACGTGGTGCTCGAGGACGCCGATCTCGACCGGGCGGTCGCCGTCTGCGCGGAAAGCCGCCTGGTGAATTCCGGCCAGAGCTGCATCGCGGCCAAGCGTTTCGTGGTGGTCGATCGCGTGCGCGCGCCGTTCGAGGAGAAGCTCGCGGAGCGCCTGGCCGCGGCGAAGGTGGGGCCGCCCGGGGAGGAGGGCGTGGAGGTGGGTCCGCTGGCGCGGCGGGACCTGCGGGACGCGCTTCACCGGCAGGTGACCGAGAGCGTGGCGCGCGGGGCGCGGCTGGTTCTTGGGGGACGGCTGCCGCCGGGTCCGGGCGCCTTCTATCCGCCGACGCTTCTTGCCGACGTGCGGCCGGGGATGCCCGCGTACGAGGAGGAGCTTTTCGGCCCCGTGGCGGCGGTGATCGGGGCGCGGGACGAGGCGGAGGCGGTCCGGATCGCCAACGATTCCCCCTTCGGGCTGGGGGCGGCGGTCTTTTCGCGGGATCTCGAGCGGGCGGAGCGGATCGCCGCGCGGGAGCTCGAGGCGGGATGCGCCTTCGTCAACGCCCAGGTCCGTTCGGATCCCCGGCTTCCCTTCGGCGGGATCAAGGAGAGCGGGTACGGCCGGGAGCTGGGGACGTTCGGGCTGAGGGAGTTCGTCAACGTTAAGACCGTCGTGGTCGGCTGACCGGGGCGGGCGGAATTTCTTGATCCCGGCGCGGGGGGAACGCATCATTCCGGGACTCACATGAAGATCGCGGTGACGGGAGCGTCGGGATTCATCGGGCGGCGCCTGTGCGCGCGGGCGCGGGAGCGCGGGCACGAGGTGGTGACGATCGGGCGCTTCTCGGGGGACCGCCTTTGGGATCCGGGGGCGGGGCCGGCGCCGCTGGCGGGCGTGGACGCCGTCGTCCATCTGGCCGGGGAACCCGTGGCGGAGGGGCGGTGGACGCGTCGGAAGATGGCGGCGATCCGGGAGAGCCGCGTCGTCGGCACGCGGAATCTGGTGGAAGGGCTGGCGGGCGCTCCGGTGCGGGTGCTGGTCTCGGCGAGCGCCACGGGCTACTACGGCGACCGGGGGGAGGAGGAGCTGACGGAGGATTCGCCGCCGGGAGAAGGATTTCTCGCGGAGGTGTGCCGGGAGTGGGAGCGGGAGGCGTTCCGGGCGGCGGACCGCGGGGTCCGCGTGGTCGTGGTGCGCACGGGGGTGGCGCTCGGGCCGGACGGGGGGGCGCTGGCGCGGATGCGGACGCCCTTCTGGCTGGGGCTGGGAGGGCGTCTCGGCAGCGGCGAGCAGTGGATGAGCTGGATCGACCGGGACGATCTTGTGGGGATCTACCTTCACGCGCTCGAGCGGGAGGAGGTGTCGGGGCCGCTGCTCGGCACGGCTCCGGAGCCCGTGCGCAACGCGGAGTTCACGAAGGCGCTCGGGCGGGCGCTGGGGCGCCCGGCGGTGGTCCCGATGCCCGGCTGGATGCTGCGGGCGCTGTTCGGGCGGGTGGCCGAGGTGCTTCTTTCGAGCCAGCGGTGCCGGCCTCGGCGGACGCTGGCGTCGGGCTTCCGGTTCGAGCATCCGGACCTCGGGGAAGCGCTGGGGCGGGCGCTCGCCGCGTGAGCTTTTTTTTTCGGTTCCGCGCGTTTCGGGCCTTGACAAGCCTGCATAAATTTGTATGATTCGTGCATATTTATGAGCATCAAGGCGGAGCGGCAGCGGGCCCTTCTGGAGATCGTGGCGAGCCGGGCGGTGGCCACGCAGGCGGAGCTCAAGGAGCTCCTGCGGGCGCGCGGATTCGCCGCCGACCAGGGGACGATCTCCCGGGACGTGCGGGAGCTGGGACTCGTCAAGGTGTCCGACGACGGCGTCCACTACCGGTACGCGCCGGTCGAGGCCGTGGCCCCGCCCGCGCCCCCCAAGGCCGGCGCGATCCTGGCCCGGCTCGTGCGCAAGGTGGACTGGTCGGGAAACCTCCTCGTCGTCAAGACCGATCCGGGCGAGGCGAGTCCCGTGGGGCTGGCGCTCGATCGGATGGGATGGCCGGACGTGGTCGGAACCGTGGCGGGGGACGACACCCTGCTCGTCGTCGTGCGCGAAGGCGCCTCGGCGCGCAAGCTCGCGCGGAAAATCATGGATCTCAAGACCCACAAGAGGGAACCCGCATGACCCGCAAGATCGTGCTCGCGTACTCCGGGGGCCTGGACACGTCCGTCATCCTGAAGTGGCTGAAGGAAAAGTACCAGTGCCCCGTCGTCGCCTTCATCGCCGACATCGGCCAGGGCGAGGACATCGGGGCCATCTCCCGCAAGGCCGCCCGCACCGGCGCCGACAAGGTCCACGTGGCCGACCTCCGCGAGGAGTTCGCCCGCGACTACGTCTTCGCCGCGCTCAAGGCCAACGCCGTCTACGAGGGCGCCTACCTCATGGGCACCTCCATCGCCCGGCCGCTCATCGCCAAGTACCAGGTCAAGGTCGCCAAGAGCGAGGGTGCCGACGCCGTCGCCCACGGCGCCACGGGCAAGGGCAACGACCAGGTCCGCTTCGAGCTCACCGTCAAGGCGCTCGCCCCGGAGCTCGAGATCATCGCCCCCTGGCGGATCTGGGACTTCAAGGGCCGCAACGACCTTTTCGCCTACGCCGAAAAGCACGGGATCGAGCTTCCCGTCACCCGCGAAAAGCCCTATTCGATGGACGCCAACCTCATGCACATCAGCTACGAGGGCGGCATCCTCGAGGATCCGTGGAACGAGCCGCCGGCGGACATGTTCCAGATGACGCAGGATCCGTCGCGGGCCCCCGACGCGCCCGAATACGTCGAGATCGAATTCGCCGACGGCGTCCCCACGGCGCTCAACCGCGAGGCCCTCAGTCCCGCGAAACTCGTCCTCAAGCTCAACGAGATCGCCGGGCGCCACGGGGTCGGCCGCGTGGACGTGGTCGAGAACCGCTTCATCGGCATGAAGTCCCGGGGCGTCTACGAGACGCCGGGGGTGACGGTGCTCCACCTGGCGCACCGCGCGGTCGAGTCCCTCACGATGGACCGGGAGGTCATGCACCTGCGGGACATGCTCATGCCGCGCTTCGCGGAGCTCGTCTACAACGGCTTCTGGTTCTCCCCCGAGATGAACGTCCTGCGCGCCTTCATCGACGAGAGCCAGAAGGGCGTTCACGGGACCGCGCGCGTCAAGCTCTACAAGGGCCACGCCGCCGTCGTCGGCCGCAAGAGCCCGAACTCCCTCTACAACCCGGAGATCGCCAGCTTCGAAACGTTCGGGACCTACAACTCCAAGGACGCGGAGGGGTTCATCCGCATGAACGGGCTGCGGCTCAGCCTGAACAAGGCCCTCCGGAAGTTCCTCCAGTAGGACGGGCGCGATGGCCAAGCTCCTTCGGGAACGTTTTTCCAGGCCTGCCGACGAGTTCGCGGCGCGCTTCGTGGCCTCGGTGGAGGCGGACGAGCGGCTCGTTCCGCACGACCTGCGGGGCTCCCTCGCCCACGCGCGGATGCTCCGCCGCCAGGGGCTCCTCTCGGAGGAGGACGCCGCGGCGATCGAGCAGGGGCTCGCCCGGATCCTGCGCGAGTGGGAGGAGGGATCCTTCCGGCTGGACGTCGCCTACGAGGACGTCCACATGAACGTGGAGAAGCGCCTGACGGACCTGGCGGGGGCCGCGGGGGCGCGCCTTCACACGGCGCGGAGCCGCAACGACCAGGTGGCCGTCGACCTGCGGCTGTGGGTGCGGGACGCGGGCCGGGAGATCCTGGAGGGACTGGCGGCGCTCCGGCGGGCTCTCGCGCGGCGCGCCCGCGAGCACGCGGCGACCCTTCTGCCCGGCGTGACGCACCTCCAGCGCGCCCAGCCGGTGAGCTTCGGGCACGTCCTTCTGTGCTACCACGACCGCCTCGCGCGCGACGCGGGACGCTTCGAGGACGCCCTGCGCCGGGCGGACGTGTCGCCGCTCGGGGCGTGCGCCCTGGCGGGGACGTCCCTCCCCATCGACCCGGCCTTCACGGCCCGCGAGCTCGGGTTCTCGCGCGCGTTCGAAAACTCGATCGACGCCGTGAGCGACCGGGACTTCGCCGTGGAGTTCACGGCCGCGGCGGCGCTCCTTGCGGCCCACCTCTCGCAGATGGCGGAGGATTTCATCGTCTGGTCCGCGCCGGAGTTCGGGTTCATCGAGCTTCCGGACGAGCTCTGCACGAGTTCGTCGATCATGCCTCAGAAGAAGAATCCGGACATGATCGAGCTCGTGCGCGGGAAGGCCGCGGGGGTGACGGGCCAGCTCGTCCATCTCCTGGGCACCCTCAAGGGCCTGGCGGCCGGCTACAACCGGGATCTTCAGGAAACGAAGCCCCCCGTGTTCGCCGCGGCGGAGACGGCGCGCCTTTCCCTGCGGGCGATGCTTCTGGCGGTCGAGGGGCTGCGGGTGAACGCGGATCGGATGCTCCGCGCAGCGGAAGATCCCCAGATTCTGGCGACCGATCTGGCCGAATATCTGGCCGCGCGCGGCGTGCCCTTCCGCGAGGCGCACGGGGCGGTGGCGCGCCTCATGAAACACTGCGCGGAGCGGGGAATCTCGCCCGCGGCGATGCCGCTTTCGGAGCTTCGGGGATTCGCGCCGGCCTTCGGGGAGGACGTCTACGCGCTTCTTTCCCCGCAGGCCTCGGCCGCGGCGAAGACCTCGCCGGGCGGAACGGCTCCGGCGCTCGTGGCCGCGCGCGCGGCGCGGCTTCTGGGGGAGCCCGCTCCATGAAGTTCGACGTGGACCAGTTCGCCTCCTCCACCGCGCCGCTGCGGCTGACGAACCCGGTCGAGACGCACGAGGGCGTCGCCCCCGAGGCGGGTCAGCTCGTCGTGGTCCGGGCGCTCTCGGAGAATCCGCACTACCCGGACGTGGAGACCGTGACGGGCGAGCGGGTGCCCGTGCGGCGGGGGGACGTCCTGGCCGGCGTCCTGGGAAGCCGGCAGGCGCTCCGCGGGTTCGTGGGATACGCGCCCTACCGGCTGGCGCCGGGGGATCGGCTGCACCTGCTCAACCTGGGGGGCGTCGTGGGACGGTACGTGAGCGGGCACAAGGACCTGGGGGAGCCCGTGCAGGTGGAGGTCCTGGGGATCTCGCGCCGGAATCTTCGCGAGGCGGCCCTTCCCCGGGTGGACGTGCTGGCCCGCGCGCGGCCCATCATCCTCGTCTGCGGCTCCTGCATGAACGTGGGCAAGACCGCCACGACCGTGGAGATCATCAAGGGCCTGACGCGGCAGGGGATGAAGGTCGGCGGGGCCAAGATCACCGGCATCGCCTGCCTGAAGGACACGCGGCTCATGGAGGCCGCCGGCGCGGTGCGGACCTACAGCTTCCTGGACTGCGGGGTCCCCTCGACCGTCGACGCCGACGACATCGCCGCGATCGCGCGCTCGATCGTGGCGCGTCTGGACGACGTGGACGTGATCGTGATCGAGCTCGGGGACGGCATCCTCGGCCACTACAAGGTCGAGCGGTTCTTCGACGACCGTTCGCTGATGGCCCACATCGACGCGGTGGTCTTCTGCGCGGGGGACCTCACGGCCGCCTGGGGCGGGCGGGAGATCCTGGCGCAGCGGGGGGTGAACGTGACGGTGGTCTGCGGGCCCGCCACGGACACCGAGGCGGGCGTGGTGTACCTGGAACGGACGATCGGCGTGCCGGCGGCCAACGCCCTGACCGATCCGGACAAACTTCTGGCCGTTCTGACACCGGTATTGACGCCATGACGAAGATCCGCGCGGCGGTGATCGGGGCCTCGGGCTACATCGGCGGCGAGGCGGTGCGGCTGCTTCTGGGGCATCCCCACGTGGAGCTCGTGGGGATCACGGCCCACGAGAACGCCGGCAAGCGCCTCGACGAGGTGCAGCCGAACCTGAGGGGGTTCTCCGACCTCGTCTACCGCAAGGAATGGCCGGAGGCGGACGCGTACGTCCTTTCGCTCCCGCACGGGGAGGCGATGGAGGTCGTGCCGCGGCTGAAGGGGAAGGTGGTGGACCTTTCGGGGGACTTCCGCCTCCGGGATCCGAAGGCGTTCGAGAAGTACTACAAGGTCCCGCACAAGGCGCCGGAGCTTCTGGCGCGGTTCGTCTACGGGATTCCCGAGCTCCATCGGGCGCGGCTGCGCGAAGCCACGCACGCCGCGGCCGGAGGATGTTTCGCGACGGCGGCGATCCTTTCGCTTTACCCTCTGCGGGACCTGGCCGCGGGCCGGGCGATCGTGGACGGGAAGACCGGCTCGTCCGGCTCGGGCGCCAAGCCCTCGGAGAAGACGCACCATCCGTTCCGGGCGTCGAGCTTCTTCGCCTACGAGCCGTTCCATCACCGCCACACGCCGGAGATCGAGCAGGCCTCGGGGGTGCCGGTGCTCTTCCAGCCCCACTCGGCCCCCCTGGTGCGCGGCGTCTTCACGACGAGCTACGTGCCCCTCCGGCGTCCCCTGACGACGGACGAGGCGGTGGAGCTGTTCCGCGCGACCTACGCGGGCGAGCGCTTCGTGCGGGTCTCCAAAGGCAGCGTGAACGTGAACCACGTGAAGAACTCGAACTTCGTGGATCTGGGCGTGGTGGCCGAGGGGACGACCGCGATCGTCTTCGCGGCGCTCGACAACCTCGTCAAGGGCGGCGCGGGTCAGGGGGTGCAGTGCCTGAACGTGATGTTCGGGTTTCCGGAGGAGGCGGGGCTCCTGGCGGCCCCGGCCCAGCCGTGACGCTGCTGCGGACCTACAAGACGCTTCCGCTCGAGATCGCCCGCGGCGAGGACGTGTGGATCTGGGACACGGCGGGAAAGCGCTATCTCGATCTCTATGCGGGGCACGCGGTCTGCTCCACGGGGCACTGCCATCCGTACGTCGTGCGGGCGGTTCAGGAGCAGGCGGCGCGGCTCCTTTTCTACTCGAACGTGGCGGCGCTGCCGCTGCGGGAGGAGGCGGCGCGGCTTCTCCTGCGGCACGCGCCCGGATTCGCCGCGGTTCTGTTCGCCAACTCGGGGGCGGAGGCCAATGAGAACGCCCTCAAGATGGCGCGCCGGCACACGGGGCGTCCGGACGTCGTGGCCTTCGAGGGGGGATTTCACGGCCGCACGGCCGGAGCGGTGTCGGTCACCGGGATCGAGAAATACCGCCGGCAGGCGGAGCCTCTGGTGTCCGGGGTGTCGTTCGTTCCGTTCGGGACGGTCCCGAAGCTGACGGAGCGGACGGCGGCGGTGATCCTGGAGCCCATCCAGTCGATGGCGGGCGTGCGGACGGCGCCGCCCGAGTTTTTCCGCGGGCTGCGGGAGGCCTGCACGAAGAACGGGACGCTCCTCATCTACGACGAGGTGCAGACCGGGATCGGGCGGACGGGGACGATGTTTTTCGCGGGGCGCCACGGGGTGACGCCGGATCTCGTGACGCTGGCCAAGGGCATCGCCAGCGGCATTCCGCTGTCGGCGGTGCTCGTGTCGCCGGCCGTGGCCGAGCGGGTGGGCTACGGCGAATACGGGGCCACCTTCGGGGCGGGGCCGATCGCGATGGCGGCGATGAAGGCGACGCTCGAGGTCGTGGAAGGGCTGCTTCCGAACGTCGTCGAGGTGGGCCGGTACCTGGCCAAGAGGCTCGAGCACACGCCCGGGGTGCGGGAGGTGCGGGGGCTGGGCTTTCTGCTCGGGGTCAAGACGGACCGGGACGCGGCGGCGCTCCAGGGGCGGCTTCTGGAGCGGGGCTTCATCGTCGGGACGGCGGACGAGCCGGGGGTGCTCCGGCTTCTTCCGCCCCTGACGCTGACGCACGTGCAGGTGGACTCGTTCATCAAGGCGCTGGCCGATGAGCTTCAAGGGAAAGTCGTTCATCAACACGCTTGAGTTCTCCCCGGGGGACCTCGAGCGGCTTCTGGACCGCGCGCGGGAGCTCAAGGCGGGGGCTCCCTGCCGGGCGCTCGAGGGCCGGAGCGTGGCGCTCGTCTTTTTCAACCCCTCGCTCCGGACGCGCGTGTCCTTCGAGGTGGGCATCGCGCAGCTCGGAGGGCAGGCGGTTTCGATGTCCGTGGGGACGGAGTCCTGGACGCTGGAGCACCGCGAGGGGGCGGTGATGGACCAGGACAAGACGGAGCACGTCAAGGACGCGGCGCGGGTTCTGTCGCGGTACGTGGACGCGATCGCGGTGCGGGCCTTTCCGGGGCTCAAGTCGCGCGAGGAGGATCTCGCCGATCCGGTGATCGAGGCGTTCCGGCGGTACGCGTCCGTTCCGGTGATCAACATGGAGTCCGCGCTGTGGCATCCGTGCCAGGCGATGGCGGACGCGCTGACGATCCGGGAAAAGCGCGGCGGGTGGAAGGGCGTGCGGGTGACGCTGACGTGGGCGTACCACCCGAAGGCGCTGCCCATGGCGGTGCCGAACTCGTTCGCGGCGATCTGCTCCCAGCTCGGGGCGGAGCTGACGATCGCGCATCCGCCCGAGTTTCCGCTGGAGAAGAAGGTGCTCGACGCCCTCCCGCGCCGGCCGCGGATCGTTCACGACAAGGCGGCGGGGCTCGAGGGGGCGGAGGTCGTCTACGCCAAGTCCTGGGGGGGCTCGGCCTACTACGGCCGGTGGGAGGAGGAGAAGAAGATCCGGGACGGCTACCGGAACTGGATCTGCGACCGGGTGCCCTCGGGGGCGGTCTTCCTGCACTGCCTGCCGGTGCGGCGGAACGTGGAGGTGGCCGACGCCGTGCTGGACGCCTCGGCCGTCTACGACGAGGCGGAAAACCGCCTGCACGTGCAGAAAGCGATTCTCGCGGAGCTCGTATGAATCCCGAACACCTGGATCTCCTGCGGCAGGCGCTTCCGTACATCAACCGGTTCAAGGGGAAGACCTTCGTGGTGAAGGTCGGGGGCGACATCGCCGAGGACGAGGCGGGACTGCACGCCTTCTGCGAGGAGGTGGCGCTTCTGGCCCAGGTGGGGATCCGGGTCGTGATGGTGCACGGCGGAGGCAAGCAGGCCACCGAGCTTTCGCAGAAGCTCGGGATCGAACCCAAGATGATTCAGGGCCGGCGGGTGACCGACGAGCGGACGCTCGACGTCGTCATGATGGTCTTCGCGGGCAAGATCAATACCGAGATTCTGGGTTCGCTCCGGCGCGCGGGGGTGGACGCGGTGGGTCTTTCGGGGGTGGACGGGGGGATCATCAACGCCGTGCGCCGCCCTCCGAAGAAAATCGTCAACGAGAAGACGGGCCTCGAGGAGGTCGTCGATTTCGGCCACGTGGGGGACATCGTGTCGATCGACACGCGGCTGCTCACGACGCTTCTGGCGGCCGATTTCGTGCCGGTGATCGCGTCGCTCGGCGGGGACGACGAGGGGAACATCCTCAACATCAACGCGGACACCGTGGCCTCCGAGATCGCGGCGGCGCTGCGGGCGGAGAAGCTCATTCTGGCGAGCGACGTGGACGGGATTCTGCGGGCGGACCGGACGCTGATTTCGCGCGTGACGCCGGAGGAGATCGAGGCGCTCATCGGGCAGGGGGTCATCCGGGGGGGGATGATCCCGAAGGCGCAGGGGGCGGTGGAAGCGCTCCTCGAGGGGGTCAAGAGCGTCCACATCATCAACGGCAAGAAACCTTCGACGCTTCTGGCCGAGGTGTTCACCGACACCGGCGCCGGGACGATGATCTACCGCAACGGCCCGGCGTGAACTACTCCGGCAGCCGCGGCTCGCGCAGGCGGGCGCTCTCGGTGAGCGACTTCAGGAACTCGACGAGGTCCGCCAGGTCCCGCTCGCTCAGGTCCTGCTTCTGGAGATTCACCCGGTCGAGCCAGGGATTGTCGATTCCTCCGGAGGCCATGAGTTTGACCGCCTCCTCGAGGGTGGCGACGCTTCCGTCGTGGAAGTAGGGCGCGGAGCGGGCCACGTCCCGCAGCGTGGGAGTCTTGAAGGCGCCCTTGTCTTTCTCGTTCTTGGTGACGTTGAAGCGGCCCAGATCGGGATTCTCCTTGGCCATCCCGATTCCGACGTTGTGGAATTGCCAGTCGGTGAAAAAGATTCCGGAGTGGCAGTTGGTGCACTTGGCGCGCTGGAAGACCTCCCAGCCACGCTTGGCCGCTTCGCCGACGGCGGACGCCTCGCCCCGCTGCCAGCGGTCGAACGGCGTGTCGCGGCTGATGATCGTGCGCATGTAGGTGGCCAGAGCCTGCGCCACGTTCTTGTCCGTGGCCGGGCCGCCGAAGACCTTCTGGAATTCGGCGCCGTAGGCCTTCTGAATCGCCGCGAGGATGTCGTCGCGGACCTTGTCCTCCTTGGGGTCCTTGGCGCCCATGTTGACGCCCTTCCAGGCGGCCAGGGCCTGAGCCTCCAGGGTCGTGGCCCGTCCGTCCCAGTACCAATGCGGCTGGTAGCCCACGTTCCAGAGCGTGGGCGAGTGGCGCGTGAGGGGCTTGCCGAAGGCGCCCTGGTTGAGGGCCTTGCCGTCGGTGAGGCCGCGTTCGTTGACGTGGCACGAGTAGCAGGAGAGCTTCCCGTCGCCGGAAAGCCGCTTGTCGAAGAAGAGCTTCCAGCCGAGGGCGGCTTTCTCCGCGCTGATCGGGTTGTCCGCCGGGATCTTCATCGGTTCGAAGCGCTCGACCGGCGCGTAGTTTTTCGGATCGGCGGGGAGGGTGAACCCGTCGTCCTGAGGAACTCCCGCGCAGGCGCCCAGGAGGATCGCGGCGGCGAAAAGCCCGGTCGCCAGGACGGCCACGGCGGTCTGGAGCATGAGGTTCCCCTCCGAAAAATAGCTTTCGGCTTCCGCGGATTATAAGTCCGCTCCCCCGCCCCCCGTAAAGAAAAACGCCGCCGCGCCGCGAACTTTTCGTCCGCCGCTTCGTTGATAGAGCCTGCGTGCCGGGAGAAGGAGGGGCGAGATGTTCTCCCAGGCGGACCCGCGTGCCGACGGCTCCGGCGAGGAACGGTCCTTCGGGATCGTGCGGAAGACGCCGTGGTGGGCGATTTCGGGGGGGCTTCACACGGCGGCGTTCCTGGCGATCGGCTTCTTCTGGACGGTACAGGCGCAGCCGGAGGAGGAAGCGGTGGTCGTGAGTCCCCCGCGCAAACCCCGGCCGCTCCCGGAGATGGAGAAGCGCCGGGATCTCGATCCCAACAGGAAGATCCTCGACGTGAAGAAGCCCAGCGAGGATCCGGTTTTCAAGAAGAAGGCCGAAGAGGCGGAGCGCAACGAGACGGAGGACCAGGAGGAATTCAAGCAGCCCAAGGGCGACTCACGGGACCTCGTGACCGACAAGCCCTTCAAGAGCAAGGGCGCCTACGACGTGGTCGGCGGCGGCGGGGGCGGCGGCGGCCGGTACGGCTCGCGGCTGGGCGGCAAGGAGGAGGCGGTGAAGCGCGGAGGCGGGGATCCTTTCTCCCAGGGGGCGGTGACGGACGCCCTCCGGTGGCTCGCGCGTCACCAGAACGCCGACGGTTCGTGGAGCGCCACGGGGTACGTGCGGCAGTGCCGCCAGGGGAGCTGCCTGCCCAATCCCGGGCACGAGGACTTCGACGCGGGGGTGACGGGGCTTTCGCTTCTGGCGTTTCTGGGGGCGGGGTACAGCCACCTGTCGAAGGACACGTACGACGGGATCTGCTTCGGGGACGTGGTGCGCAAGGGGTTGCAGTGGATGATGAGCCACCAGGACCCGGAGGGGTGCATCGGGTCGCGGAACGCGCAGAAGTACATGTACAACCACACGATCTGCGCGCTGGCGATGTCGGAGGCGTACGGGCTGACGGGGTCGAACCTGTTC
>DATLZA010000056.1 GCA_035574235.1 Planctomycetota bacterium
CCGCCGGCGGCAAAGCGCGTTCGGTCATCCTCATTTTCAACTGCGGCGGGCCGAGCCACCTGGACCTCTGGGATCCGAAGCCGGAAGCTCCCGAGAACGTGCGGGGTCCCTTCCGCGCGATTCCGACCTCCGTGCCGGGAATCCGGGTGTCGGAGCTTCTTCCGAATCTGGCCCGGCGGGCTCACCGGTACGCGATCGTCCGGAGCGTTCACCACGAGCACCAGAACCACAACTCCGCGATGTATTGGACGATCGTGGGACGGCCGTATCCGATCGACAGCACGCTCATCAATCCCAGCCGCACCGATCTGCCGAGTTTCGGGACGCTCACCGGATGGCTGGCGCAGCGGGACGGCTACAGCGGGGCGGTGCCTCCGTACGTCATCACGCCGGCTCCGCATTGCGACAGCACCGCCTACGTGACGCCGGGGCAGTTCGGCGCCTGTCTGGGGGCCAAGTACGATCCCTTTGTTCTGAACGCGGATCCGAACGCTCCGGACTTCAAACTGCGGGACCTTGGGCCGGTCGAGGGCATGACTCCGGACCGGCTGGCCGCGCGGCGGGAGCTTCTGAAGGGCCTGGAGATGAACGCGAGGCCGGTCGAGACGCCGGTCGCGAGGGAACTCGACGTTTTTCACGCGAGGGCCTTCTCGATGGTTCTTTCGGGAGAGATGGCGCAGGCGTTCGATCTCTCACGCGAGCCGGATCGCGTTCGGGAGCGGTATGGCCGCCATTCCTGGGGACAGTCTCATCTGCTGGCGCGGCGGCTGGTCGAAGCCGGGGCGCGCTTCGTCACGACCGTCAACGGACCGAGCATCGTCTGGGACACGCACAAGGACAACTTCGAGCAGATGCGCCGGCATCTCGTTCCGCCGATGGAGCAGGCGTTCACCGCGCTTCTGGACGATCTGGCGGAGCGGGGACTTCTGGAGACGACGATCGTTCTCTGGATGGGAGACTTCGGCCGCACGCCGGTCATCAACAACGACGCCGGGCGGGATCACTGGCCGCAGTGTTTCTCGGTGGTTCTGGCCGGAGGCGGCATCCGCGGCGGCCAGGTGGTGGGCGCGTCGGATTCCAAGGGGGCCTATCCGAGCGCGCGGCCCGTCACCCCCGCGGACATTCACGCGACCGTCTTCACGCTTCTGGGATACGATCCGGCCGCCGTCACGTTCCGGTCGTCCGACGGCCGCCCCCTGGCGCTCTCCGAAGGCGAGCCGATCCGCGAGCTCCTTTAGCCGCGCCGTCCGGCGCTTCTCATTCGTCCTGCGTTTCGGCCAGGATCAGCCGGACATCCGTCGGACTGAGCGGCCGGTTGTAGAGGCGGACGTCGTCGATCGCGCCCTGCGCGGGCCAGGACCATTCCTTCCAGTGGGGGTTTCCAATTCCGATCCGCCAGCGTCCTTCCGGAACCTCGAAGACCTCGCGGGACGGATCGAAGGCCTGCGCGTGCCGGAGGACGCCGTTCACATAGAGCGACACCCGCCCCAGGCCCCGGTCGACGACGCCCGCCAGGTGATACCAGTGTCCCGCGGCGTGCGTGGTTTCCCAGGTGCCGGCCGTATTCCACACGGGACCGGTCTCTCCCCGCAACCAGTCCGTCATGAGAAAGCGTCCTTCGTGGTTGAACAGAAGTCCGATGTGCCAGCCGGTTCTCAGGAGGATTCCATAGGACGCTCGAGCTTCGGAATCGCGGCCGGGCGGGATGTCCGCCGGCCGGAACCAGGCCGCCAGCGAGAAACTGGAGCGGTGGACCCCTTCGAGATCCGGCGACACGGCCGGTTCGATGTACGACCCGCGGCCGTCCAGAACGAGCGCACGGCCGATCTTGCCCGCCGTCCAGAAGACGGGTCCCACGATTCGGCCGCGGTGCCCCCGGCCGGACCGATCCTCGACCCACCCGTCCTCTCGAGGGCCGTCGAGCGGCCAGTGCGCGACGAGATCCGAGCGGCGCGGCCCGGACATCGGCGGCGGAGCTTCCGGCGCGGCCGATCTCCGCGGCGCTGCGGCCGGGAAGGAGATTTCGGTTGCCGAAGGAATTCCGGGCGCCGCGGACGGCGGCCGAGCGGCGAACACCGGGGGCGGCGTCGGTGCCGCTGGCGGCATCGGGGCGATGGGGGCGCGCGGCGGAGGTATCCGGGGGGAGGTTCCGGCGGCCGCCCAGAGGAGGGCCGCGACGAGCGCGGCGCCGGCGGCGGAGGCGATCGGTGCGAAGAAACGCGGGCTCGCCGCTCGACGGACCAGGGTCCAGACGGTGTTGGAAACGAATCCTCCGGCGGCAGGATGTCCCGCCAGGGCGGCCAGGGCCGCCTTGGCGGTCCAGACCCGCAGGGCCGCCTCCGCCCCCGGCGGGGGCGACAGCGTTTCCAGGACGGCGGGAAAGAGGGCGGGCATCACGCCCCGGCGGGCCAGGCGGTCGCGCAGAAGCCGGCGTCCCCGGAAGAGCCACGCTCCGACGGTTCCGATCGATCGGCCGAGGACGGCCGCCGTTTCCTCGAGCGTGCGGCCTTCGAGGTGGAAAAGAATGAGAGCCCGCCGGTAGCGCTCCGGCAGACCGTTGATTTCCTCGTCGAGGATCGGCAGAACCTCTTCGAGCGGCGACGGAGCCGCCGTTCGGAGCCGTTCGATCGCGGTCCGCTCGCGGGCGCGGCGCGCCTGGCCCGCGCGCCGCTGGCTGACGGCGATGTCCCACGCGACGCGGTGAAGCCACGGGCCCAGGGGGCGGCGCCGGTCCAGCACGCCGGCCTTGAGGGCCAGCGTCAGAAAAACCGCCTGACCCGCGTCGCGGGCCGCCTCCTCGTGGTTCAGGACGCGAAGGCAGACCGTTCGGACGAGAGGTTCGTACCGGCGGACAATTTCCTCGAAGGCCCCCTGCTCGCGACGTTCCAGGAAGGCTTCAATCAGGTCTCCATCCGTTTTCCGGCTTTCGACACGCTCACCCATGCTCCGCCTCCTCGGATCCCATTATGTGGAAGTTCCATCCGCGTGTCACGCCTCCGTGGTCGGAGCGATCGGGTGCAAAAAATCCCGGGTCGGCGACGGAGTAGGAGCGAATGAGGTTTTTCGAAAGGAGGGGTACGGGGATGAATAGTCGGAAGATGGCGCTCGGGGCGGCCGCTCTCCTGGGGCTGGGGACCGTCTTGCCCCAGGCCGGATCGGGAGGGCCGGTCGGGTACTGGAAGTTCGACGAGACGGCGGGGCCGGCGGCCGATTCCGCCGGCTCGGCGAACGCGTCCTGGGGCGGGAGCCCTTCGACGGCGACCTCGGGGCTTCCCGTCTTCAGCTATTCGAATCCCCGCGCGATCGTCTTCGATCAGTCGGGCGGCACGGACGACTACGTGGAGATTCCCAACACCTCCGCGCTCGAAAATCTGCAGGAAGGCGACTACACGATCTCGGTCTGGTTTCGGCCGGACGCCCTGCCTTCCACCCCGGATCCGCACGACGGCGTGTCCCGCGCCGGCATCGTGATCAAGACGGGCTGGCATACGGGGCTTCACTACGACAGCCGGGGGTGGTTCCTTTTCGAAAACTGGGGGGCGGATTCCAACAGCGACGGGAGTCCCGAGTGGATGGGCGTGGGAACGTGGGAAGTCTCGCACGCGGTCGGCTCGTGGTACCACCTGTGCGGGGTGTGGAATCGGACCCAGGGAACGGCCCAGATCTGGGTCAACGGCGCCTTGGCGCAAGGAGCCAACCACACGCCCAATGCCGCCATGTATGAGTACGGGACGACGACGTGGAAGGTCGGCATCGCCGGGCCGGGGTTCACGGACTACAGGTGGGCGGCTCAGGGAGCGGTCGATGACCTGCGCTTTTTCAACCGGGCCCTGTCCCAGAATGAAATCGCGGAGCTTTACAACGGCCTGCCGGCGCCCCGCACCTTGACGGCGAACGCTTCTGGAAGCCAGGTGAATCTCTCGTGGCAGGCTCCGGCGGGGTCGCTCTCCTACACCTACCGGGTCTGGCGGGCGACGGCCTCCGGCGGACCTTACACCGAGGTGGCCGCGCCGGGTACGACGTCTTACACGGATACCGTTCCTTCGGCGGGAACCTATTACTACGTCATCACCGCCGTCAGCAGCGTCGGGGAGAGCGGGCGGTCGAACGAGGCCAACGTCGACACGGGTTCCGGAGGGAGCGGGGGTGGCGGAGGAGGGGGAACGGCGCCTCCACCTTCCGGCGCGGGCGACGATGACGATGACGACAGCGACGGAACCTGCGGGTGCGGCACGGTTCGCGCCGCGGGAGAAATGGCCGGGTGGGCCGCGGCGGCGGGCGGCCTTGCGATGATGGCCGCCGGGGGATGGAAGAGGTTCTTCAGGACGTAGGCCGTCAGCGTTCGAAGTGTCCGCCGCCGGTCCGCTCCGCCAGGGGCTTCAGCAGCGCGCGCGCTTCGGCGTCCGCGCCGATCTGGACGGCGTGGACGCGGACGTCGGTGAAGCGATTGAGGGCGGCGAAGCGGTTCAGGAACCGCGGGGCTTCGGTGACTCCCATGGTCGGAACCCCGTCTGTGAGGACGTAGATCGTGTCGATGCCGTCCTTTCGCAGGCTGGGCGCCTGGGCGTCGCCGGCATAGGAGAGCGCCTTGACCATCGCCGCCCAGAGATTGGTCATGGTGCCCTGCTGGAGGGAATCGACGAAGTCGGCCATCGACTTGCGCCGCGAGGCCGTCAGCCGCACCGGTCCGCCTCCGTACAGGTGGAGGTTGGAATCGAAGAAGATCAGGCAGACGAGGGCGCCCTCGGGGAGCTTGAGGAGGGTCTTTTTCAACTCGTACTGCAGGACGTGGATCTTGAGGTCGCCGGCCAGGCGCAGGCCGGGAGGGGCGCCTTCCTCGGGGGAAGGCTTCCAGGAGGCGGGCTGCCACATGCTGCCGGAGACGTCCACGACGAACGCCACGGCGTCGGAGATCACGGGGATGCCGTAGAAGGTGGTGGTGCCGGCGCTTCCGGCTTTCTCGAGAGGCTCGGGCCGGTAGGCGCCGGCCAGGAAAGCTTCCCGGTTCCGATCCCACCAGGCTTTCCAGGCGTCATAGTTTCCGTGCTTATCCACGCCGGTGAGTTTCTTCAGGGCCTCGTTGAGGTCCGCGGCGCAACGGCCGCGGGAGATCTTGAGCGCCTCCAGAATCGCCTCGGTGAGAGCCCGGATGCCCAGGGCGGCGATCGCCTCGGCGGCGGCGGTGCGCACCTGCCGGTGCTCGGAGGCGAGGGACTCGCGCAGGGCGGCCGCCGCTTCCGGCGCGGGTTCGCCCAGGGCTCCCAGGGCGCGGGTGGCGGCGAGACATTCGACGTCTTTGGGCTTCGTGGCCAGAACTTCAAGGAGGCCCCGGAGGGCGGTGGCGGTCCGATTCCGGCCGAGGGTTTCGATGAGGCGCGCCCGGTAGCGCAGACTGTAGGCGCCCTGGGTCTGCCGGACGATCGCCTCGACGGCTTCGGCGGATCGGAAGCGGCCCAGGGTGTCGAGGATCGCCTCGACGCCCGCCTCCTGGAAGGCGATCTGGTCGAGGAGCGCCTCGTACTCGCGTCGCGCGGCGGTGTATTGACGGGCGAGCGCGACGGCTTCCTGGGAATTGGGATGGCGGCTGTAGGCGCCGACGAACTTCATGCCGATTTCGTCGAGCCGGCGGGTGAGGCGGGTTTCCTGGGCGTCGTGCGATTCGAGCTGGCGCACCGACTTCAGAAAGGCGCTCAGGAGTTTTTCGGCCGCCTCGGCGGAGTCCCACGAGGCGATTTCGCGAAGGAGGCGCGGCAGGTTCTCCGGCTCTTTCCCCTGAAGAGCGGCGGAGAGTTCCGCGGCCGAGCGGTCCCATCCGGCGGGCTTGGCGGGGACGGCGGGTTCGGGTTCCAGGCGGCTTCGAGGAGGTTCCTGAGCCGCCAGGAGGGGCGTCCAGAACAGGAGCAAGGCGGTCCGCATGGGTCCCTTTGAGATATACGGTGGAAGAGGAGGGATCGGCTCTTCCTGCGGCGGCGAAGGGTGGTCGGGGCGGCGGGATTTGAACCCACGACCTCTTGGTCCCGAACCAAGCGCTCTAGCCAGGCTGAGCCACGCCCCGAACCGAGAAGCGGTCGAAGAAGCCGGCCGGGACGGGACCCCGGACGGCGCCGGGCATTATAGCGGATTCCCGGCGGGGTGCAACGCTTCCGATCAGCGGTCCGTGAGGAGCCGCCGGTAGCGTTTTTCCTGACGCAGGCTGTCGAGGTCGGGATCCTTGCGCAGATGGTCGATCTTCCGGAAGCCCGCCGCCAGGGCGATCTCCAGCCAGTCAAGGGCCTCGTCCTTCTTGCCCGCCAGAGCATACCCGCAGGCCACGTTGTAGGCCGAGGTCGCGCCGATCGGTTCCTTGGGGAACTGGTAATAGATCCGTTTGAAAAGCCGCACCGAGGCGTCGAAGTCCTTCCGCTGATGCGCTTCGAGCGCCTGGTCGAAAAGTTCCGAGGCTTCCTCTTCGTCGTGCGGGCCTTTTGCCTGCGCTTCCTTGCGCACGGGCTCGTCGAGGGCCAGCCTCTTGGACTTGGCGATTTCGGTCTCGAGAATCTCTTTCTGCTCCTCGAGCGCCCGCAGGCGCCGCTCCAGCTCCCGGACCCGCGCGTCGGACTCCCCGGCCGGAGGCGGTGCGGGAGGCTTGGGGGCCGGCGGCTGCGAACGGGACAGCTCCTCCTCGACGATGCGTTCCACCCGCCGGAGGATGGCGGCGCGCTCCTCGGTGAGCTTCTGCCGCACTTTTTCGAGAATCCGGCGCTTGAGCTCCGCCGGGTCTTCCTGCCGGGGGGAGCCGAGAAGGGGGGAAAGGAGCAGAAAGCTCCAGGCCAGGCTGTTTGCGATCATGCGACCTCCCGCCTGAACGGGGCCGATTGTAGGCCGCCCCGGGTCTTGAGGTCAATAGCCGCCCGATGCGTGACAGAGTCGGACCGGCGCGATAAAATCATTCAAGAAAGGCGGGCGCCGATCCGATAATTTCTATGGCGCACTTGCGCCGCTCCGGGGGAAAAGGTTTCAGGGGTTTGGAGTGAGGGGTTTGGTGAGGGACACATCCTATGGACATTTCCAGAGCTGACGGCGTCGGCGGACCGGGTCGGATCGAAGGACCTCAGAAGGTTTCCAGGGTCCAGCCGCCCGCCGGCCCCGACCGCGCCGCGCCGTCCGACAAAGTCGAGATCTCCGATTCGGCGCGCCTGGTTTCCGAAGCGCTCAGCCTTCCGGCCGTGCGGGAGGACCGCGTGGAGGAGATGCGCCGGCTCATCGAGTCGGGACGGCTCGAAACTCCGGAGCGCCTGGAGGGAGCGCTCGACAAGTTCCTCCGGGAGAATCCGGATCTTCTCGAATAAGGGAGAGCTTCCTTCGAAGCGACTGCCGTAACCGGTCATCTTCTGCCACTCTGGCATTGACCCTCTTAGGCCCCGCCCGCCGTTTGCTTTAAATCGCTTATTTTCAATCGGTTGTATCATACCTTCTCCCTCCTTCCTGGCATGGGACTTGCGCTTGAGGGGGTGTCCCTTAATTGTCGGAGACTATCCATGGCCAAGCAGCTCCTCTTCGACCAGGCCGCGCGGGACGCGCTTCGCCGCGGGATCGGCAAGGTGGCTTCCGCGGTGCGTTCGACGCTGGGTCCCCGGGGCCGGACGGTCGTCATCGACAAGTCGTGGGGCGGTCCGACGGTGACCAAGGACGGCGTGACGGTGTGCGAGGAGGTGGAGCTGACCGACCCTTACGAGAACATGGCCGCCAAGATGCTCAAGGAGGCGGCCTCCAAGACGAGCGACCAGGCCGGCGACGGCACGACGACTTCGGCGACCCTGGCCGAGGCGATCTTTCTCGAAGGGCTTCGGGTGGTGACGGCGGGGGCCAATGCGGTGGCGGTGGCCCGGGGCATCAAGCGGGCGGCCGAGGCGGTATCGGAGGAGCTCAAAAAGCTCGCCGAGCCCGTGCGGGTCGAGGACCGGGAGCGGCTCGTTCAGGTGGGGACGCTCGCGGCCAACGGCGACCGCGCGGTGGGCGAGATGCTGGCGCAGGCCTTTTCGAAGGTGGGCCGCGAGGGGGCGATCTCCGTGGAGGAAGGCAAGGGAATCCAGACGGAGATCAAGATCGTCGAGGGCATGCAGTTCGACCGCGGCTTCCTTTCGCCGCACTTCGTGACGAATCCTCAGTCCGTGGAGTGCGTGCTCGAGAATCCCTACCTTTTCATTCATGAGGACAAGCTCTCGTCGGCGGCTCCTCTCATCCCGCTGCTCGAGAAGGTGGCCGCGGAGAAGCGGGCGCTGCTCGTGATCGCCGAGGACGTGGAAGGGGAGGCGCTGGCGACGCTCGTGGTCAACAAGCTCCGCGGGATCCTGCCGTGCTGCGCCGTCAAGGCTCCCGGCTACGGCGACCGCCGCAAGGCCATGCTCGAGGACATCGCCATCCTCACGGGCGGCCGGGCGGTCTTCAAGGATCTCGGGATCGACCTTTCGAAGATGCCGACCTCGATGCTCGGCCGCGCCCGGAAGGTGATCGTGGACGCCGACTACACCACGATCCTCGACGGAGCGGGCGACCGCAAGGCGGTGGAGGCCCGCTGCGCGCAGATCCGCAAGGAGTACGCCGAGAGCGACTCCGACTACGACCGCGAGAAGCTCCAGGAACGGCTCTCGAAGCTCTCCGGGGGCGTGGCGGTCATCTATGTGGGCGCGGCGACGGAGACGGAGCTCAAGGAACGCAAGAAGCGGGTCGAGGACGCGCTTCACTCCGTCCGGGCGGCCCTGGAGGAAGGGCTGGTGCCGGGCGGCGGGGTGGCGCTCCTGCGCGCGGAAAAGGCGCTGGACGGGATCTCCGCGGAAGGGGACGAGAAGATCGGCGTCGAAATCGTGCGGCGGGCGCTCGAGGCGCCGCTTCGGGTCATCGCCGCCAACGCCGGGTTCGACCCCTCGACGGCCGTGCGCAAGGTGCGGACCGGCTCGGGAGCCTTCGGGTTCGACGCCGAGCGTCTGGAGTTCCGCGATCTGAAGGAGGCCGGGATCATGGATCCGGTGAAGGTGACGCGGCACGCGCTTCAGAACGCGGCGAGCGTGTCGTCCCTTCTTCTGACGACCGAGGCGATGGTGGTCGAGCTTCCCGAGGAAGAGGAGAAGCCCGCGGCCGCCGAAGCCGGGATGGACTAGCGTTCCAGTTCGGGAATCCGGGAAAGCCAAACGGAGGAACATATGAAGCTCAAGCCCCTGGGCGACCACGTGGTGATCCGGCCGCTGGAGGCCGAGGACCGGACTCCGGGCGGGATCGTGCTGCCGGACACGGCCAAGGAGAAGTCCACGAAGGGCGAGGTCGTCGCCGTCGGCAGCGGCAAGGTGCTGCCGAACGGACGGGTCGTGCCGCTGTCGGTCAAGGAAGGAGACAAGGTCCTCTACTCGAAGTACGCCGGGTCGGAAGTGAAGATCGACGGCAAGGAGTACAAGATCGTCACGGAGTCGGAGATTCTCGCGGTCCTCGAATAATTCCCACGGAGAGGCCATGGCCAAGCAGATGATGTTCGACGAGGAGGCGCGGCGGAAGCTGCTGGCGGGCATGCGCAAGCTCGCCGGCACCGTCCGGGTGACCCTGGGCCCCAGCGGCCGCAACGTCATTCTCGAGAAGAAAAGCGGCGCCCCCCAGGCCACGAAAGACGGGGTCACCGTCTCCAAGGAAATCGAGCTCGAAGATCCCTTCGAGAACATGGGCGCCAAGGTCGCCAACGCCGCCGCCGACAAGACCAACGACGTCGCCGGCGACGGCACGACGACCTCGGCCGTTCTGGCCGAGGCGATCTACACCGAGGGGCTCAAGGCCCTGGGCGTGGGGGCGAACCCCGCGCATCTCAAGCGCGGGATCGACCGGGCGGTGGAGGCCGCCGTGGAGGAGATCCGCCGGCTGGCGCGGCCCGTGCGCGGCGCCGAGGATTACCGGCACGTGGCCCTGATCGCCTCCCACTACGACGAGTCCGTGGCGGATCTCGTGGCCAAGGCCATGGAGAAGGCCGGCCGGGACGGCGTCATCACGGTGGAGGAATCCAAGGGGTTCGAGACGACCGTGGAGCTCGTCGAGGGCCTCCAGTTCGACAAGGGGTACGTCTCGCCCTACTTCATCAACAAGCCCGACAGCCTCTCGGCGGAGTACGAGGACGTCTATATTCTTCTGACGGACCGCAAGATTTCCAACGTCCGCGAGTTCGTTCCGATCCTGGAGCAGGTGGCGCAGACGGGGCGACCGCTTCTGATCGTGGCCGAGGACGTGGAAGGGGAGGCGCTCGCGGCGCTGGTCGTCAACCGCCTGCGCGGGGTGATCCAGGCCGTGGCGGTGAAGGCGCCGGCGTTCGGCGACCGCCGCAAGGCGATGCTTCAGGACATGGCGATCCTGACGGGCGGGAAGGTGGTTTCCGAGGACCTGGGGATCAAGCTCGAATCACTTCGTCTGCAGGACCTGGGCCGGGCCAAGCGCGTCAAGGTGGAGAAGGAGCGCACGACGATCATCGGCGGCGAGGGCGACAAGAAGGCGATCGAAGCGCGGATCGAGGAGCTGCGTTCGTCCATCCGCAAGACGACGAGCGACTACGACCGGGAGAAGTTCGAGGAGCGGCTGGCCAAGCTGGTCGGCGGCGTGGCGATTCTCAAGGTGGGAGGCGCCACCGAAGCGGAGATGAAGGAGCGCAAGTACCGGGTCGAGGACGCCGTGCACGCGGTGAAGGCGGCCGCCCAGGAGGGCGTGGTGCCGGGCGGCGGGGTGACCCTCGTCCGGGCGGCGCAGGCGATCGAGAAGCTGGCGCTCTCCGGGGACGAGGCGGTCGGGGCGAAGGTCGTGGCCCGGGCGTGCGAGGCGCCGCTGGCGGCCATCGCCGCCAACGCGGGGCACGATCCGTCGTACGTGCTGGCCGAAGTCCGGGAGCGCGGAGGCTCGGCGGGCTTCGACGCGGCGGCGGGCCGGTTCGTGGACATGTTCGAGGCGGGCATCCTGGACGCGGCGAAGGTGACGCGTTCGGCGATCCAGAACGCCGCCAGCGCGGCCTCGATGCTGCTGACCTCGCGGGCCGTGGTCGTCGAGCTCAAGGAGAAGAAGAAAGCGGTCGCGGGCGCGGTGAAGTGACATCGGTGCAGTTCGGCCGGGCCGCGGGACGGGCGCCCCGCCCGCGGTCCGGCGGGGTCGGCGTCCCATGAAGGGCACCCGGGTGGAGGAGCGCAAGGACTATTACGAGCTTCTGGGCGTCGGCCGGAACGCGACCACGGACGAAATCCGGGCGGCGTACCGGAAGCTGGCGCTCAAGTATCATCCGGACCGCAACCCGGGCGACAAGGAGGCCGAAAAGAAGTTCAAGGAGATCTCCGAAGCCTACGACGTCCTTTCCGACGACGAACGCCGCCGTCTCTACGATCAGTACGGGCACGAGGGGCTGCGCGGCCACGCCGTTCGCGACTTTCAGACGGCCAGCTTCCAGGACATCTTCGAGGCGTTCAGCGACATCTTCGGCGAGGAGTCGGTCTTCGGCGACTTCTTCGGGATGGGGCGGGGCCGGCGCGCGGCGCGGCGGGGAGCGAGCCTGCGCGTCGATCTGGAGGTGGAGTTCCACGAGGCGGCCCTCGGGGCGCGGAAGGCCGTCGAGGTCGTCCGCCGGGAGCTGTGCGGGACCTGCCGGGGGACGGGTTCGAAGCCGGGCACGGAGCCGGCGGCGTGCGCGACCTGCGGCGGGCGGGGCATCGTGGCCCGGAACGCCGGCTTCTTCATGCTCCAGCAGACGTGCCCCTCCTGCGGCGGCGAGGGGCGCCGGATCGTTCACCCGTGCGCCGAGTGCCGCGGCCAGGGGACGGTGCGGACCCGGCGGGAGATCGAGATCGAGATCCCCGCGGGGATCGAGGACGGCACGCGGATCCGGCTGGCCGGGCAGGGCGAAGCTTCCCGGGACGGAGGCCCGCCGGGAGACCTGTACGTGGACGTCGCGGTCCGGCCGCATGCGTTCTTCCGGCGCGAGGAGAACGACATTTATTGCGAAGTCCCGATCAGTTTCGCCCAGGCGGCCCTGGGGGCGGAGATCGAGGTCCCGACGCTGACGGGCAAGGCGCCGCTGAAGATTCCGCGGGGAACGCCGAGCGGGACGCTTCTGCGGCTGCGGGGCCTGGGGGTTACCGACGTCCGCGGCCGCGGGCGGGGCGACCAGGTCGTGCGCGTCGTGGTGCACGTGCCCGCCAAGCTCACCCGCCGCCAGGAGGAGCTTCTGCGGGAGTTCGAGCAGATCGAAAAGGAGCAGTCTTCGAAGAAGAATCTCTGGGAGCGGTTCTTCGGGAAGGGCGCTTCGAGTCATGATGAAGGATAGGCAGGAAGGCAACGAGCCGGTCATGATGGAAGAACGGAAACCGGAAGAACCCGGGCCCGAGGGGCCCGCCGGGGCGGCGGAGAAGTCCCGCGAGGGCGGGGATCCCGTTGCGGCCCTGGAGAAGGCCCGCGCGGAGATCGCGGCGCTTCAGGAAAAGGCCGCCAAGGCGGAGGAGTATCTGGACCTGGCGCGCCGCGCCAAGGCGGACTTCGTCAACTATCAGGACCGGGTGCGGCGGGAGCGCCAGGAGTGGACGCGGCAGGCGGTCGAGCAGTTCGTCCGCGAGTTCCTGTCGGCCATGGACGCCTTTCCGCTGGCGCGGTTCGACGATCCCAAGCTCGTGGAGGCGATCCGGGTGATCGAGCGGGAATTCCTGCGGATCCTGGCGAAGTTCGAGGTCGTGCCGATGGAGACCGCGGGCAAGGCGTTCGATCCGCTCTACCATGAGGCGGTGGGCGTTGAGGAGCGCGCGGACGTTCCGGAGGGGACGATTCTCGAGGAGGTCCGGCGGGGCTGGATGATCGGGGATCGGGTGCTTCGTCCGGCTTCCGTCCGGATCGCCCGGAGGCCCCCGCCGCAAAACGGCGCCGCCGAAGGCGAGGCTCCGGCGGGCGAAAGCCGTTGACTCCCCGGGGCGGTTCGGCTATAAACTCCGTTCCTTACCGCTTTACCGGGGAGAATCCATGGCCGCAACGGGCGAAACGCTGGATCTTAAGGAGTTCCTGGCTTCCGACGAGCTGACCCCCGAGCGACTGCACGAGGTGCGCCGGGAGGTTCATTCCCACGTGGACCTGCGCGCGCAGGTGGAAGCCGTCGTGGCGGACTTCGGCGAAGTGGCCAGGAAGCTCGCCAGCGAGAACAAGGCGGAGGTTCGGCGGGGCACGGCGCACTGGCTGATCGGCCGGTCCGAGGACGCGGCGCGGATCCTGAAGCCGTTGCGGGCGAGCAAGGAGCGGTCGTACGTTCTGGGCGTCAGCCTCCTGGAGGCGGGCCGGCCGGTCGAGGCGCTGGAACCCCTGAAGGAGGCGTACGACGCGGACGCGTCGGATCCGTGGATTTCGGGGGCGTATTGCGAGGCCAAGATCCGGGCGGGGCTCCTGGACGAGGCCGAGGCGCACGTGGATCGGCTCGTCAAGAAGGGAGCGGGGGCCCGGGCGTGGTATCTCAAGGGACTCCTGGCCGACGTGCGCGGGTTCCACGAGGAGGCGCAGGAGGCGTACGAGAAGGCGCTGGAAACGGAGCCGGGGCACCCCGAGTCGCTCTTCCGGCTGGCGTACATCCTGGACCTGCGGGGAGAAGACAGCCGGGCGCTGGAGCTTTATGAGCAGTTGCGCAAGCTTCGGCCCATGCACGTGAATACGATGATGAACCTCGGGGTCCTGTATGAGGACCGCGGGGACTACGAGCGGGCGGCGCAGTGCTACCAGTCGGTGCTCGATTACTTCCCGACCCACGCGCGCGCGCAGCTTTACCTCAAGGACGCGCAGGCCTCGATGACCATGTTCTACGACGAGGAGGCGGCGCGCCGCGAGGCCAAGCTCCAGCAGGTCCTGGCGCAGCCGGTGGCGGAGATTTCGTTCTCGCCGCGGGTGCGCAACGCGCTTCAGAAGCTCGGGGTGACCACGCTGGGGGACCTTGTGAACAAGTCGGAGGAGGAGCTTCTGGCGGTGCCGAATTTCGGGCGGACCTCCCTGAGGGAGCTGAAGGAGTTCCTGAGCTCCAAGGGCCTGGGATTGGCGGGCCAGGGCGGACCGGCGGCGGGGGCGGCGCCGTCGGGAATGTCCGCCGCGGAGTCGGCCGAGGGAGCGGCCTCGGACGCCGGCGACGAGGTTCTGGCCAAGAAGCTCGCCGATTTCGAGTGGTCCGGCCGGATCCGGAAGGTGTTCGAAAAGCTGGGCCTGGTGACGGTCGGGGACCTGCTTCAGAAGACGGAAAAGGATCTCCTCAAGAGCAAGAATCTCGGGGTCACGTCGATCAAGGAGATCCGCAAGAAGCTGGGTCAGCTGGGCGTCTCCATGAAGCCGGAGTAACCGGGCCCCATGGGCGAGGCCGAGCGCGCGCTTTTTCAGGTTTTCGCGACGCTGTTCGGCCTGGTTGTCGGGTCCTTCCTCAACGTCTGCATTTTCCGGCTTCCGCGCAACTGCATGTCCGTGGCGGGTCCGCGTTCGCGGTGCCCCCGGTGCCTGCGGACGATTTCGTGGTACGACAACATTCCGGTGCTGAGCTGGCTGGCGCTCCGGGGCCGCTGCCGGTTCTGCCGGGCGCCCATCTCCGTCCGGTACGCCGCCGTCGAGCTTTTGACCGGGGCGCTTTTCGCGTGGGCGGCGGCGCGGCTCCTGTGGGGGCCGCGGGATCCGGGGGCGCGGGAAGCGGCGCTGTTCCTGGTGCACGCGTGGTTCCTGGCCTCGATGATCGTTTGCACGTTCATCGATCTCGATTTCCGGATTCTTCCGGACGAGGTGACGCTGTCCGGGACGGCGATCGGGATCGCGGTTTCGGCGGCCTTCCCGTTTCTGCATGAGCGGGGGCTTCCGGCGGCGATCCCGAATCCGCACCTGGCGGCGCTTGCGGCCTCGACGCTGGGGGCGGGGGTGGGGGCGGGCGTGCTGTGGGGGGTGGGGGTGCTGGGAAAGCTGGTTTTCCGGAAGGAGGCGATGGGCTTCGGGGACGTGAAGTACATGGCGATGATCGGGAGCGTTCTGGGCTGGAAAGGGGTGCTGCTGACGTTCGTTCTGGCGTGTCTTGTCGGATCGATCGTCGGGGTGGGGAAATATCTGGCGGTGCGGCGAATGGGGTATGTGCCGTTCGGGCCGTTTCTTTCGGCGGGGGCGCTCGCGATGCTTCTTGTTCCTGAATGGGTGGACCGGGCGATACGGGCGTACCTGGATCTTCTGCGGGGGCCGGCGCTTCCGTAAGGGACAATTTATAAAATGTCTATTGCCGGGCGGCGCCCGGGCCGATATACTCTCCAGGGGCGGCGAAGGGGCCTCCTTCGCGACGCCCTTTCAATGAAGAGGGGGAGGCACACATGGCCCGGAAACTGGCGGCGATCCTGGCGCTTCTGGCTTCGGGGGCGGCGGCGACGGGCTGCGTCACCGGAGATCTTCAGCGAAAAGTGGACGACCTGACGCGGGAACGCGAGGATCTGGAGCGCCAGAAGGCCCAGGTGGAGGCGGATCTTCTGGCCTGCAAGGCCCGCTGCGAGGCCCTCGAGCGCCGGGCGGCCGCCCCGGCGCCGCGCGCGCCCGGAGTGACGAGCACCCCCTATGAAGTTCCCGGCGAGCTTCAGGGCAAGGTGGACATCCGCCGCCGCGGCGACGACACCGTGATCGGCATCCCCGGCGACGTCTTCTTCGCCAGCGGATCGGCCGCCTTGAGCTCCGCCGGAGAGCGGACCATGAGCCAGGTGGTCGCCTACATCCGCAAGCATCATCCGGGCGCCGTCCTTCGCGTCGAGGGGCATTCCGACACCGATCCCATCCGCCGGACGCGGAACCGGTATCACTGCAACTGGGAGCTCTCCTTCGAGCGGGCCCATGCGGTCCTGCACTACCTGATCGAGAAGGGCGGCTTCGACCCCCGGCAGGTCGTCTGCGAGGCGTACGGCGAGTATCACCCGCAGGACGCCTCCAACAAGTCCCGCAACCGCCGCGTCGAGATCGTCGTGGCCCGACCCTGACGCCGCGGGGGGGTGCGATTGACACCCCCTGCGGGCACGGCTATAATCGCGCTCCTGATCGGCCGGAACGAGGCGTGGCGCCAGGCGCCGGCCGCTTACCCCCGGTGAGCGAGGCCGCTTCCCTCCCCGGCGGAACCGTGTCCCCGGCGCTTCCGGTAAGCCGCCCGCCCTGGACACGGACTCGGCACGAACGGGCTGATCGGAGGAGATTCCGGGAATGCCCAAGTACGAGACCAAGGACATCCGCAACGTCGTCTTCGTGGGACACAACGCCTCGGGGAAGACGACGCTCGCCGACGCGCTTCTCTTCAAAGGCAAGGCCGCCCCGCGTCTGGGCTCCGTGGACGAAGGCACGAGCGTCTTCGACTTCGAGCCCGAGGAGCGCGAGCGGAAGGTCTCGATCGACCTGGCCGTGGCCTCCGTGAACGTCCAAGGCCGCGAGATCAACCTCCTGGACGCCCCGGGCTACCCTGATTTCATCGGCGAGGCCATCTGCGGCCTGCACGCCGCGGAGACGGCGGTGCTCTGCGTCCATGCGGTCGACGGCATCCGCGTCAACACCCGCAAAATGTGGGAGCTGGCGGCGGGGCTGGGCGTCGCGCGGATCATCGCGGTCAACAAGATGGACTCGGAGAACGTGAAGTTCGCCGAGCTCGTGGGGGCCCTGCGCGAAACCTTCGGGCGCGAATGCGTCCCGGTCTTCCTTCCCGTGGGCTCGGGCGGGAGCCTGAAAGGCGTGGTGAATCTTCTGGCCCAGCCCGAAGCGGCGCCGGCCGAGTACAAGGATCTCGCCCAGGAGGCGCGCGAGAAGCTCATGGAGAGCGACGACGCCCTTCTCGAAAAATACCTCGAGGGCCAGACGGTGACCCCCGCGGAGCTGGCGCGGGCGCTGCCCCGCGCGATCGCGCAGGGAAGAATCGTCCCCATCGTCTGCACGTCGGCCAAGAAGGACGTGGGGGTGGCCGAGTTCCTCGAGTTCCTGGCGCAGTTCGCGCCGTCGCCCCTGGAGGCGCCCTCCAAGAAGGGGATCGACCCGGCCAAGAAAGCGGAGGCCGTCCACGCTCCGGACGGGCCGCTTTCGGGCCAGGTCTTCAAGTCCATCGCCGACCCCTTCGTTCAGAGGCTTTCCTACGTCCGCGTCTATTCGGGAACGCTTCCGGGGGATCAGCCGCTCTACAACCAGCGCGTGGGCAAAGCGGGACGCATCGGCGGCATGTTCAAGCCGTTCGGCAAGGAGCAGCGGCCGTGCGCGTCGGCCGTGGCGGGGGACATCGTGTGCGTGACCAAGGTGGAGGAGCTCAACACCTGCGACACGGTCTGCGACCCCGCGCACCCGATCCAGTACCCGCCCTTTGTGTTCCCGGCCTCGATGGTGTCGCTGGCGGTCGAGCCCAAGACCAAACAGGACCTGGCGCGGATGTCGGAGTCCCTTCAGAAGATGGCCGATTCGGACCCGACCTTCAAATTCTCCCGGGACGCCTCGACCGGGGAGCTCGTGATCACCGGCCGTTCGAAGCTGCACATCGAGATCATCCTGGCGCGCCTGAAGCGCAAGTTCGATGTCCAGGTCAACACCAAGGCGCCGAAGCTGGCGCTCAAGGAGACGGTGCTGCAGGCGGCCGAGGGACACCACAAGCACAAGAAGCAGACCGGCGGCCACGGCCAGTACGGCGAGGTGTACCTGCGCCTGCGGCCCGCCGAGCGGGGCGCGGGGTTCCGGTTCGTGGACGCCGTCACCCAGGGGCGCATTCCCCAGCAGTTCATGCCCGCGGTCGAGAAGGGGATCCGCAAGACGCTCGAGAAAGGGGTCCTGGCGGGCTACCCCGTGGTGGACGTGGAGGTGGAAGTGTACGACGGCTCGTATCACGAGGTGGACTCGGGTCCGGCCTCCTTCGAGCTGGCGGGCTCCAAGGCCTTCAAGGACGCCTTCATGAAGGCCCGGCCGGTCCTTCTCGAGCCCATCGTCAACATCGAGGTGACCGTTCCCTCCCGCTTCATGGGCGACATCACCGGCGATCTGAACTCGCGGCGGGGTAGAATCCAGGGTATGGATACGCAGGGCAACCTCCAGGTCGTCCGGGCCCAGATTCCCCTGATGGAGATCATGGACTACGAAACCCAGCTGCGTTCGGTGACCGGAGGAGAGGGCTCGTACTCGATCGACCCGTCGCATTACGACGTGCTTCCGCAGCGCATCGCCGAGTCGGTCATCGCCAAGGCTCAGAAGGTCGAGGAGGAAGAAGACTAATGGTCAGCCTCGAGGAACTGCTGCAGCTTCTCGTCCAGCGGGGAGGCTCCGATCTGCACATCACGGCCGGATCGCCGCCGCGGATCCGGGTGGACGGGAAGCTCATCCCCACGGAGTTCGACACGCTGACCAAGGAGGAGTCCCAGAAGATCGTCTACGGGGTCCTTTCGGAGGACCAGATCGCGCGCTTCGAGAAGGATCTGGAGCTGGACTTCTCGTTCGGCGTGGACAACCTGGGGCGGTTCCGCACGAACGTCTTTCTCCAGCGGGGCTCGGTGGGGGCCGTCTTCCGGCTGGTGCCCCACGCGATCCGCGGGTTCGACGACCTGGGGCTGCCGCGCAAGGTCTGTACCGATCTCTGCGACCAGCCGCGGGGCCTGGTGCTGGTGACCGGGGCCACGGGCTCCGGGAAGTCCACCACGCTCGCTGCGATGATCGACTACATCAACTCGACGGGCAACTACCACATCATGACGATCGAGGACCCGATCGAGTTCGTGCACAAGAACAAGAATTCGCTCGTCAACCAGCGCGAGGTCGGGTCCGACACCCACGGGTTCAAGGAATCCCTGCGCCACGTGCTGCGCCAGGATCCGGACGTGGTGCTCATCGGCGAGATGCGGGACCTCGAGACGATCGAGGCGGCCCTCACGATCAGCGAGACGGGGCACCTGACCTTCGCGACGCTGCACACCTCGGACGCGGTCCAGACGATCAACCGCATCGTGGACGTCTTCCCGGCGCATCAGCAGCAGCAGGTGCGCACGCAGCTGTCGTTCGTCCTCAACGCGATCTTCTGCCAGCAGCTCGTGCCCAAGTCCAACGGAAAGGGCCGGGCCCTGGCCTGCGAGATCCTCCTGGCCAACCCCGCGGTCCGCTCCCTCATCCGCGAGAACAAGGCCCACCAGGTCTACTCGATCATGCAGGTGTCCGGAAAGCTCGGCATGAAGACGATGAACCAGTCGCTCTACGAACTTTACAAAGGCGGACACTTGACGTTCGAAGACGCGATACAATATTCGGGCGATGTCGAGGACCTGAAGAAAACGTTCCAGCGCGGGTAGCGTTCCCGCGCGGGGGAGGCCCCCGCGGGCGCGACCGGGGGGTGGCATCCGGGAATGGCACAGATCGCGAAACTCGTCCGCCGCAAGCTCGGCGAAATCCTCGTCGACGAGGGCGTCCTCAAGGAGGACCAGGTCCAGGAGGCCCTCCGGCGGCAGCGCGTGACCGGGGAGCTCTTCGGAGAGGCCCTCGTCCAGCTGGGCTACCTCACGGAAATGGACATCGCCCGCACCATCGTCAAGCAGTTCGGGCTTCCGTACATGGACGCCTCCCGGTACCGCATCTCCAAGGAGGCGTTCCAGCTCGTGCCGACCGACCTCATGCTGCAGAATCAGTTCGTCGTGCTCGACCGGATCGGCAAGACCCTCATCGTCGCCGTGGCCGGCGTCCTGAGCGCCGACGTGCTCGAGAAGCTCGAGAAGCTCGTGCAGGGGCAGGTGTTCGTCTACGTGTCCACGTCCAGCCAGGTCCAGGCGGCCCTGGCGAAACTCCTGCCCCAGAACAAGGCCGCCGCCCCGGCGGGGAAGAAATAGCCATGGCCCTCAAGGACAAGTTCTACCCCCGGCTGCGCCGCATCGTCGTCAAACACGGCCTCCTCGACGAGGCCAAGGCCGACGAGGCCGCCGCCGCCGCCGAGAAGGAAAACAAGTCCTTCGCCGACGTCCTCCTGGAAAAGCAGTTCGTCGACGAGATGAGCTATCTGTCGGCCCTTTCGATCGAGACCAACATTCCCCCCGTCGACGTCGAGAAGATGACCTGGGACGAGGACGCCCTCAAGGTCATCAACGAGGAACTCGCCCAGTACTACGGGGTCCTTCCCCTGTCCAAGATCGGCAACGTCCTGACGCTCGCCGTGGGCAATCCCTTCGACATCCTCAAGCTCGACGACGTGCGGACGCTGACGAACTGCGACCTGCGGCCGGTCGTCTCGAGCGAGCGAAGCATCCGCCAGGCCATCAAGAAGGCCTATAACCGCGACGCCGAGCAGATGGAAAAGGTCCTCGGCGACCTCGAGGAGAAGACGGGCGACGCCGAGGTCGAGATCAAGAAGGAGCAGGACGAGGAGCAGATCGATCTGTCGGCCATCTCGGACGCCACGGGCGAGTCGCCCGTCATCAAGCTCGTCAACATGATCATCGTTCAGGCGCTCCGCCAGGGCGCCAGCGACATCCACATCGAGCCGTTCGAGAAGACCGTGCGCATCCGCTACCGCATGGACGGCGTGCTCAAGGAGCAGGTCGCGCCGCCCAAGTCGATGATCAACTCGATCATCTCGCGCATCAAGATCATGTCCAACCTCGACATCGCGGAGCGGCGGATCCCCCAGGACGGCAAGTTTCAGGTGAAGTTCGAGGGTCGGCAGGTCGACTTCCGCGTGTCGATCCTGCCGACGATCCACGGCGAAAAGGCCGTGCTCCGCGTGCTCGACTCGTCGAGCCTCAACATCGGCATCGACAAGCTCGGGTTCGAACCGGAGGCCGAGCGCCTCTTCCGCAAGTCGATCGCCGCGTCGTACGGCATGGTGCTCGTGACGGGTCCCACCGGCTCGGGAAAGTCCACCACCCTCTACGCGTCGCTGCGCGAGGTCCTCAACCCCGAGGAAAACGTCTGCACCGTCGAGGATCCGGTCGAGTACCAGCTCGAAGGCGTCATCCAGGTGCCCGTCAACGTCAAGCGCGGCCTCACGTTCGCCGCCGCCCTCCGAAGCCTGCTCCGGCAGGACCCGGATACGATCATGATCGGCGAAATCCGCGACTTCGAGACCGCCGACATCTGCGTCAAGGCGGCCATCACGGGCCACCTCGTCTTTTCGACCCTCCACACCAACGACGCCGCCAGCGCCATCACGCGTCTCGTGGACATGGGAATCGACCCGTTCATGGTGGCCTCCTCGTGCATCCTCGTGGCCGCTCAGCGCCTGTGCCGAAAGCTGTGCGACCGCTGCAAGGCGCCCGTCGAGGCCCTGCCCCCGAAGGAGGATCTCCTCAAGATCGGATTCCGTCCCGAGGACGACATCAAGCTCTGGAAGGCCGTCGGATGCCCCCAGTGTTCCAACGGGTACCGCGGCCGGTTCGCGATCCTCGAGGCGCTCGAGGTGGACGAGGACATCCGGCGCCTGATCATCGAGCGCCGTTCGTCGATCGACATCAAGAACTACGCCGTGCAGAAGAAGGGGATGCTCACGCTGCGCCGGTGCGGCGTTCTGAATGCCATGCGGGGCCGTACCTCCCTGGAGGAAGTCCTCCGCATGACGATGGGCGACGAGTAGGAACGGCGCGCCCCGGCGGCGCCGAGGGCTGTTTACAACGGCGCTTTTCGGGGTACACTGGTGGAGTGCGGCCGTGCCGCCCACGCCCCGGCCGGCCTGAGGAGGGTGCACGATGGCTGTCTACGCGTACGCCGCCAAGACTGCGGACGGCAAGAAGGTCGACGGCGTCATCCGCGCCGCCGACCGGAACGCCGCTCAGGCGGAACTGCGCCGCAAAAACCTCCAGGTCGCCTCCCTCGTCGAACAGAAGGGAGGCGCCCGGAAACGCGGCCTCTTCGGGCCCCCGCGGCCCCACGTCCGGACCAAGGACATCGCCGTCATGACCCGCCAGCTGTCCACCATGATCAGCGCGGGCATCCCCCTGCTGGAGTCCCTCGAAATCCTCCACGAACAGGCGAGCGACGCGGGCTTCAAGCTGGTCCTCGACCGGGTCATCGAACGCGTCCGCGGCGGAAGCGACTTTTCCACCGCCCTCTCGGAACACCCCAAGCTCTTCACCAAGATCTACGTGAACATGATCAAGGCCGGCGAGGCGTCCGGCCAGCTCGACGTGATCCTCCAGCGCCTGGCCGATTACATGGAGTCGATCGAGGAGCTCAAGCGGGAAATCAAGGCCGCCATGACGTACCCCGTCATCTCCCTGTGCCTCATCCTTGCCATCACGATCGGCCTGATCGTCGGAATCGTCCCCAAGTTTCAGGAAATCTTCATTCAGCTTCAGATGAAGGAGTTGCCCGCGCCTACGCAGATCCTCCTCAACATCAGCGAGTTCATGCGCAATCAGTTCCTCGCCTGCATCGGCATCGTCGTGGCGATCGGCGTCTCCTTTTTCCTCTACATCCGCACCAAGACCGGCCGCCGCCACTGGGACTGGTTTCTTCTGCACGCCCCGGTCTTCGGGCCGCTCTTCCGGAAAGTGGCCATCTCCCGTTTCTCCCGCACCTTCGCGACCCTGATCCAGTCCGGCGTTCCCATGCTCGGGGCCCTCGACATCGTCGCCTCCACCGCGGGGAACGTTATCGTCGAGGACGCCGTCCTCAAGGCCCGCGACGCCGTCTCCAAGGGCGAAACCCTGGGCGACCCGCTGGCGGCCACCAAGGTCTTCCCGCCCATGGTCACCCGCATGATCTCCATCGGCGAAAAGACCGGCGCCCTCGAAAAACTCCTCATGAAGATTTCCGAGTTCTACGACCAGGAGGTCCGCGCCACCGTCAAGGCGCTCACCTCCCTGATCGAGCCGCTGCTCATCGCCACCATGGGCGTGATCGTCGGCTTCATCGTGCTGTCGATCTTCCTGCCGATCATCAAGATTCAGCAGCAGCTTTCGAAGTGATGCCCGGCGTCTCGGCCCGTCCGGCGGGGGCTTCCGAGCCCCGTGCCCCCGCCGCCGCCCGGGTCCCCGAGGCGCTCCCGCCGGGGAGCCCCCGGGGCCCGGCCGAGCGGCGGCTCGAGGCCCGCCTCAAGGGGCTCATGCTGGGACGGCTCGCCATCGCGGTCGTCTCCCTGGCCGTCGTCCTCGTCGTGCGCCCCCTGGATACCGGGTATCCGCCGTACCACGTCCTTCTGGGAGCCTGCCTTCTCAACCTCGTCTACCTCATCGCCGCCCGCGCCGGCGTTCCCCTCCGGCCCCTGGCGATCGCCCAGATTTTCCTGGACGTCGTCTGCGTGGGCGTGCTCGTCTACCTCACGGGCCTGGACCGCTTCTTTTCCTACCTCTACATTCTCGTCATCGTCGCCGCCGCCATCGTTCTCGGGCCGCGCCTGGCGATCGGCATGGCCTCCCTGGCCACCGTGGTCCTGGCGGCCGTGTCCACCCTCTATTTCCTCGTGGGCGAGGGGCTTCCCTTCGTGGACCCCGGCGCCGTCCACGGCCATACGACCAGCCTCAACTTCCTCTTCCCGTTTCTCTTCCTCTTCGGCCTCTCCCTCCATCTGGCCGCCCTCCTGGTGGGACAGCTCACCGCGGAGGCCAGCCGCGCCCGCATCCTGGCCGACGAAATCGTCCGCACCATGGCCGGCGGCGTCGTCGCCGCCGACCGCTTCGGCGCCGTCCAGTTCGTCAATCCCCAGGCCGCCCGCATGCTCGGCCTGCGCGATCCCGAGGCCGCGCGCGGGCGCCAGATCGAGGAGGCCCTCCCGCGCCCCCTGGCGGAGCTCCTCCGCCGCTCGCTTCAGACCCGCGAACGCGTCGCCGACGAGTGCCGCGTCAACGGACTGCTCCTCGGCGTCGCCGTCTCCGGCCTCTCCGAGGGCGAGACGGGTCCCCCCCGCGGCGTCGTGGCCATCCTCAACGACCTGTCCCTGCGCACTCAGATCGAGGAGATGACCCGCCGCGCCGAACGCTTTCGCGCGCTCCTCGAAATGAGCGCCGGCATGGCTCACGAGATCCGCAACCCTCTGGCCTCCATCCGCGGCGCGGCTCAGGAACTCGAATCCAGCCAGCTCCCGCGGGAGGAAGACCGCCAGCTGCTCCAGGTCGTCGTGCGGGAGAGCGACCGTCTCGACGAAATCATCGGCGAGTTCCTCGATTACGCCAGCGACCGGCCTCTCGAGATGGTCCTTTTCAATCTGGCCGACGTCCTGCGGGAAACCGTGCTGCTCCTGGAGGCGCGGGGCCCCCGCAACATCGAGATCGAGGCGGACATCCCCCGCACCGTCCTCGTGCGCGGCGCTCCGGACAAGCTCAAACAGGTGTTCCTGAACCTGGGACTCAACGCTCTGGACGCCTGTCAGGAGAACCTCCGCGTCAGCCATATCCGCCTCCGCTGCGCCGGCGCCCGAGGCCCCGCCCCGGAGCGGCGCCAGGGATTCGCCGTCGAGGTCTCCGACGACGGGTGCGGCATCCCGCGGGAGAACATCACGCGCGTCTTCGACCCCTTCTTCACGACCAAGCCCCGCGGCGTCGGCATGGGGCTGGCCATCGCCCGCAAGATCATCCAGGCCCACGGCGGGGAAATTACGATCGAAAGCCAGCCCGGCAAGGGAACCACCGTCCGCGTCTGGCTCCCCGCATGACGTTCCTTTTCTTCGCCCTCTTTTTCCTGCCGCTGATCGAGGCGCCGGCCTGGG
>DATLZA010000057.1 GCA_035574235.1 Planctomycetota bacterium
TCCTTGGGAATCCCGGTCTTGACCGGCTGCCCGCCCTTGTCCACCAGGTCCTTGGCTTCCTTCAGCCCCAGGTTCGTCGCCGCCCGCACCACCTTGATCACGTTGATCTTGTTGGCCCCGCCGCTCTTCAGAATCACGTCGAAGGCCGTGGGCACCTCCGCCTTGGCGGCGGCCGGCGCGGCCGCGGCGCCGGGAGCCGCCCCCGCGGGAACGGCCGCCTTCACCCCGAACCTCGACTCCAGCGCCCCCAGGAGGCGCGCCAGGCCCAGCGTCCCCTCGCGCTCCAGAAGCGCGCCCAGGAGCTCGACCCGCTCCGCCTCCGCGAGCTTTCCCGCCTCCTCGAGCAGACCCGCCACGTTGCCCATCACTTCTTCTCCTTATCCGCCACCGCCTGAAGCGTCCCCACGAACCGCCGCGGAATCTCGTAGAGCACGCCGGCGAACTGCTGCGCCGCGCCCTTCATCACCCCCAGGATCTGCGACAGAAGCTGCTCCCGCCCCGGCAGCTTGGACAGCTCCACGAGCTCCTTGGGGCCGAGAACCTTTCCCTCGATGAGGGCGCACTTGACCTCGGGCTTCTGGTTTTTGTCCCGGTAGGCGATGAGCTTCTTGGCCAGCACCAGGGGATCCGGCCCGTACACGAGCGCGTTCATCCCCGCCAGATGTTTCTCGAAGGCATCGATCCCGAGCTTCTTGAACGTGTGCAGCGCCACGGAATTCTTGACCAGCCGCATGCGCACCCGGCCCTCCCGAAGCTGAGCGCGCAGCTCGTTGGACTGGTTGGCGGTCATTCCGCGGGCGTCCACCAGCACGAGGTTCTTCTGGCCTTTGAATTTCTCGGCCAGCTCCTCGACCATTCGTTTCCGAAGCACCTTCGACATAGTCGCGTGTCCTAAGTCTCAAGCCCCTGTCGTCGCGTCCGACCGCTCACGCCTGGACCGCCAGCGCCAGCCCCGGCCCCATGGAAGCCGACACCGACGCGTTCTGGATGAAGTTCCCCTTCACCGTCGCCGGCCGGACGGACCGGATGTGTTCGATGAAGGCCTCGATGTTGGCCCGCAGGTCCTCCTCGCTGAAGGAGAGCTTCCCCACCGCCGCCTGGACGTTGCCGGCCGCGTCGTTGCGATACTCGATCTTTCCGGCCTTGAACTCGCGAACCGCCGTGCGCACGTCCTCGGTGACGGTCCCGTTCTTGGGCGAGGGCATCAGCCCCTTGGGGCCGAGCACCTTGCCGAGCTTGGAGATCACCTTCATCGTCCGCGGCAGGGCGATCGCCACGTCGAAGTCCAGCCATCCGCCTTCGATCTTCTTGGCCAGCTCGTCCATCCCGACCTCGTCGGCTCCCGCGTCGCGGGCCAGGCGGGCCTCCTCGCCGTCGGCGAACACGATCACCCGCCGGGACTTTCCGATCCCCTTGGGCAGGGACACCGATCCGCGGATCGTCTGCTCGCTCTTCTTGGGATCGATCGCCAGCTTCAGGGCCACTTCGACCGACTGGTCAAACTTGGTCGAGGCCATGGACTTCAGCACGCGCACCGCCTCCTCCAGGGAGTACTTGCGCCGCGCGTCCACCTTGGCGACTTCCTTCCGGTAGCGTTTGCTGCGTCGCCGCATGGCGTTCTACCCTTCCACCTTGATGCCCATGTTCCGGGCGGTCCCCTCGATGGTCTTGACGGCCGCCTCGAGGTTGGCGGCGTTCATGTCCTTCATTTTGATGCGCGCGATTTCCTCGAGGTGCTTGCGCGTGACCGTGCCCACCTTCTCCTTGTTCGGCTGGCCGCTCCCCTTGACCACGTTGGCGTACTTCTTCAGCAGCACGCTCGCCGGCGGCGTCTTGTAGACGATGTCGAACGTGCGGTCCTTGTAGACCGTCACGATGCACGGCACAATCAGCCCCTGCTCCTTGCGGGTGGCGTCGTTGAACCGCTTGACGAACTCGCCGATGTTGACGCCGTGCTGGCCGAGCGCCGGTCCCACGGGGGGCGCGGGCGTGGCCTGCCCGCCGGGGCACTGGAGCTTGATCCGCACCATCACTTCCTTTTTCGGAGGCATCGTTGCGTCCCGGTCAAATCTTCTCGACCTGCCAATACTCCAAGTCCACGCGGGTCGCGCGCCCGAAGATCGTGATCGTGATCGAAACCGTGCCCTTCTGCGGGTTGATCTCCTCCACGATTCCGTCGAAGTTTTCGAACGCGCCTTCCTTGACCCGCACCGTGTCGCCCTTCTGGAAGTCGATCTTGATCTTGGGCTTCTCCTCCTCGGCCCCCGACTGCTCCACGAGCATCTTGTTGACCTCGTGCTCGGCCATGGGGATCGGCTCCTTGAGCCCGAGGAAATCCCCGATCCCCGGCGTCTCCCGCACGAGGAACCAGGCGTCCTTGTCCTGCTGCATCTCGATCATGATGTAGCCGGGATAGAGCTTCTTCTCGCGCACCGTCTTGCGGCCGCTGCGGATCTCCGTGACCTTCTCGGTCGGCACGATCACGTTGGTGATCTTGCCCTCAAGCCCCGCGGCCCGGACCCGCCGCAGGAGTCCTTCCTTCACCTGCTCCTCGCGGCCGCTCTGGACCCGGACCACGTACCACTTGCGCTCGGGACCCACGGACGCCTCGGCGCCCGCGTCCCCCGCGTCCTTCTTCTCGGCTTCGTCCAACATCGCTTAGAATCCGATCCCCCACCATTTAAGGAGGGCACTGAGAATCGAGTCGACCGCGTACAGGAAGACGGAAATCACCGTGATGACCAGCACCACCACCACCGAGGAGCCCACATACTCCTTGCGCGCCGGCCAGGCCACCTTGCGCAGCTCCCCTTCCGTCTCGATCAGGAAATCCGCCCACCGCGGGCGATTCAGAAGCAGATACGCCGTCAGCATCACCGCGGCGAAGATTCCGGCCGTCGGAAAAAGGATCGGCTTGAGGCGAAACGCCTTGCCGGCCACGTCCAGACGCGCAATGTCGGCCCACCAGGAACTCGTCGTCGAAGGCCATGTATAGAAGGTAATGCAGCCGAACGCCGTCAGCGCCCCCAGAAGCACCAGGGCCGACGCCCGGGTCCATCGGCCCTGCCCCGCTTTGTACCAGTCCAGGCGCGGTCCGAACCGCCGCCGCGAAACCCAGAGAAGGAGCGCTCCGGCAAGCGCGCCCGATCCCAGCCCCGCGGGGCTCAGGGACCACCCGCCCCACCGAATCGAGGCCGTCCCGAGCGCCTCCCAGCGCGACAGCGCGTGCGCCAGCGTGCCGGCGACGCAGACCGCCAGGAGCACCATCCAGCCTTCCAGGGCCGCCCGCAGCCTGCGGCCGCGGGACGGCGCCGGAGCCGGCGACGGGTGCGCCTGCTTCTGCTCCACCAAGATATCCGACATCGCTATCCTCGACCCGACCGGCCCCGCCGGCCTCGTCCGTGGCAGGGCGGGGGGGACTCGAACCCCCAACCCCCGGTTTTGGAGACCGGTAGTCTACCAATTGACCTACCGCCCTAAACGGAGGGGCGACCGGCCCCCCGGAGCCGCTCCTACTTCTTCTTCTCCTTATGCGCCACCCGCCGGCGGCACTGCGGGCAGAACTTCACCCGCTCCAGCTTGGCCTGAACCTTGCTGTTTTTGGTCGTGCGGTAATACCGCGTCCCGCACTCCCCGCATTCCAGGAACACCCACTCGCGAGGCATCGTCCCTCCGGGGCAACCCGGCTACTTGATGATCTTCGTGACGACTCCCGAACCCACCGTCTTTCCGCCCTCGCGGATCGCGAACCGCAGGTTCGGCTCGATGGCCACCGGCGTGATCAATTTCACCGCGATGTCCGTGTCGTCGCCGGGCATCACCATCTCAACCCCTTGCTTGAGCGTCACCTCGCCGGTCACGTCCGTGGTCCGGAAGTAGAACTGCGGGCGGTAGCCTTTGAAGAACGGCGTGTGCCGGCCGCCTTCGTCCTTCGAAAGCGCGTAAATGTGCGCCTCGAACTCCGTGTGCGGCGTGATCGATCCCGGCTTGGCGATCACCATCCCGCGCTCGAGATCGTCCTTCTCGACGCCGCGCAGAAGCAGGCCCACGTTGTCGCCCGCCACGCCCTCGTCGAGCTCCTTGTTGAACATCTCGACGCCCGTCACGACGCTCTTGCGCGTCTCCCGCAGCCCGACGATTTCCACTTCTTCGCCCACCTTCACGCGGCCGCGCTCGATGCGGCCCGTGCCCACCGTGCCGCGGCCCTTGATGGAGAAGACGTCCTCCACCTGCATGAGGAAGGGCTTGTCCACTTCCCGCACCGGCAGCGGAATATGCTGATCCATCGCCTCCAGAAGCTGCTGGATGGGCTTGATGGCCTCCGCGTCCTTCGGATTCTGGAGCGCCTTCAACGCCGAGCCCCGGATCACGGGCACCTTGTCGCCCGGGAACTCGTACTTCGTCAGAAGATCCCGGATCTCCATCTCCACGAGGTCCAGAAGCTCCTTGTCGTCCACAAGGTCCACCTTGTTCAGGAAGACCACCATGGCCGGCACCTGCACCTGCCGCGCCAGGAGCACGTGCTCCTTCGTCTGCGGCATGGGGCCGTCCGCCGCGCTGACGACCAGGATGGCCCCGTCCATCTGGGCCGCCCCCGTGATCATGTTCTTGATGTAGTCCACGTGCCCCGGACAGTCGATGTGCGCGTAATGGCGCTGGGGAGACTCGTACTCCACGTGGGAGATCGCGATCGTGATGATCTTGGACGGGTCGCGCCGGCCGTCCTTCTCGGAGGCCTTGGCGATCTCGTCGTAGGACCGGAACTGCCCCAGCCCCTGGGCCGCCGCCACCGCGGTCAGCGCCGCCGTCAGCGTCGTTTTGCCGTGGTCGATGTGACCGATCGTGCCGACGTTGACGTGAGGCTTGGTGCGCTTGAACTTTTCCTTCGCCATGATCGAGTCTCCCTTCTCTACGCTTCCCTTTTATTTCGTTTCGGCCCAGCGATCCGTGGAGCTGGGGACGGGACTTGAACCCGCGACCTCGTCCTTACCAAGGACGTGCTCTACCCGCTGAGCTACCCCAGCACGAGCCCGGATCGGTCACCCTCACCGGAGACAATAGGGCTTCCGCTCCTCGTCAAACACGTTATTGGGCAGAACCAAAGGGCGGGTTTCTGGTCCCCTATATCGCCACTCCAAGGGCAAAGAGTATAGCAACCCGCATGCCAATGTCAAGAAATCGACACTTCAAAACGCAAAAAAAATCACGTCCTCCCTGCCAGGCCTCTCGTTGCCGAAGCCCTTCGCGCTCCGCACGCCGGCAAGTCAGACAGGCCATCGCGAAATCCGCCGCAGCCCCCGCAAATCCTTTATGCCGATCGGCGAAGACTGGAGCGGGGGACGGGATTCGAACCCGCGACAACCAGCTTGGAAGGCTGGTGTTCTACCCCTGAACTACCCCCGCCTCTGACTTCTCCTTGCTTCGGCGTTCCGTGTCAATTTCCGATCGGATCGAATCGGACCCACCTCCACTCGCTCGCTCATTTGGCCCGTCCTTGCGTGCCCCGAGCGTCCGCGAGCCTGCATCATAAGTCGAGGTGGTGGGCTGGGAGGGATTCGAACCCCCGAAGGCGTAAAGCCAACAGATTTACAGTCTGCCCCCTTTGGCCACTTGGGTACCAGCCCGAACCAGATGCCAGAGGTTCCCGTCCCGGCCGCGCCGGCACTCCGACGACGGACCGCGGCAAGGTCTGGGATCTGGCTGGAGCTGGCGGTCGGATTTGCACCGACAACCGCCGGTTTACAAAACCGGTGCTCTACTTTTGAGCTACGCCAGCGACGCGCGTGATTCTAGGCCGCCCCCTCCGCAGCGTCAAGGGAGAATCGCGCTTGACCCCCGCGGTGAAAGGGGGGTAGGATTTTCAGGATCATGGCTTACATTCCCCGCCGCCGCCGCTTCACCGCCGGAAAGATTTTCTTCGCCGTCCTCCTGGGACTGCTCGGCGGATACCTCTGGGCCTGCTTCGAAAAAGGGCGGAATCCACTCGACGTCGCGAGGCTGCTTTCGCCCCCGGAAGCGCCCGAACCGCCGCGTTCCTCCGAAACGCCCCGTCCGACCTCCGCTCCCCGCCCGGCCGCCCCCCCGAAACCCGCCGAACCGCCTCCCGCGGCCCGGCGGCCGGACCCCCCGCCCCCCGCGCCGCCGCCGCCCACCCTTCGCACCTACTCGCCCGCCGAACTGGACTCCCTCTTCGCGTCGGTCGAGGACCTCCTGACCCGCGGCCGCTTCTTCGAAGCTTCCGAGAAGATCAAGAACACCAGCCGCCTGATGATCCCCCCCGACCGCGCCTCTCAATTCGCCGAGGTCGAGGCGCGCGTGCGCCTCTACAACGACCTTGTCCGCGAAACCACGAAGGGCGTCCTTCTGGAAATGCCTCCGCTCACGCGGCTCTGGATCCAGGGCGGCGGCCGGCTCGTCGTCAAGATCCTTGATGAAGACAAGACGTCCCTGTACTACGAAACTCTCACGGGCATCCGCTCCCGCCTCGAACGCTCGCGCGTCTCCAGCATCGAGCGCCTCGAGCCCCTCTACGCCGCCGTCGAGGTGACGCTCGAGCTTAAGAAACAATGCGAGTACCGCGGGATCCTCGCCGAGGGCGAGCCGGGCAAGCCGCTGTCCTACCGCGTCAAGCCCGGCCGGGAGGTCACCGGACTTCACTTCTTCGATCTGGCCGACTTCTGCGCCCGCAACGGGGCCAACGATAAACTCAAAGCCCTCTTCGACGAGGCGCTCCGCCGGGATCCCAACCTCCTGACCACCGTCCACGAGGCCAAAGCCGACCGCCTCTACCAGGTGCTTCTCTATTTCATCGGAATCAAGTCCACCGCCGACGTCCGGCGCACCTACGACCTCCTGCGCGAACGCTACGCGGACACGCGGGTCTTCCGCGAGCACATCGAAAAGGACGACCTGATCCTCGCCTACGTCGCTCCGGCGCCGCGACCGCCCGCTCCCCCGGCCCCGCCGCCCGCCCCCGGAGCCGCGCCGGCCCCCGCCCCCGAGGCCG
>DATLZA010000058.1 GCA_035574235.1 Planctomycetota bacterium
GAAGCCTTCCAGGAAGGCGCGGGCGTAGATGCCGGGGGAGGCGTGGCCCTGGAAGTAGACCTGGTCCCCGGGGGCTCCGTCCTCGCGGCCGCGGAAGAAGTGGTTGAATCCCACCTCGTAGAGCGTGCAGGCGGAGGCGTACGTGGCCAGGTGTCCGCCGAGGGAAGGGTCGCGCCTGTTGGCGCGCAGCACCATGACGGCGGCGTTCCAGCGGATGATGGCGCGCAGGCGCTTTTCGATCCGTTCGTCGCCGGGGAAGGGGGGCTCTTCGGACCGGGGGATGGTGTTGACGTAGGGGGTCTGAACGACTTCCGGCAGATCGATTCCGGCGCGGGAGGACTGCTCGTGGAGGACACGCAGCAGAGAGCGCACCCGGTCGGGGCCGTGGTAGACGCGGAGCTGTTCGAGCGCCTCGACCCACTCGGAGGTTTCCTGCGGGTCGGGGTCGGCGGGCGAGGGAGAGGTTTCGAGGGATGCGGGGTAGGGGCGTTCGACGTCCATGGGTTCCTCCTCCCCGGGGGGCGGGGCGTCAGGCCGGCTCGGCCCGGGATTCTTCTTCGGGCGGCGCGGGCGCCGCTTCCGTCTCGGCGGCTCCCTCGAGGAAGCCTTCCAGGCGGCGCGCGCGGATGGGGTGCTGGAGCTTCCGGAGCGCCTTGGCCTCGATCTGGCGGACGCGCTCGCGGGTGAGCCGGAAGATGCGGCCGATGTCCTTGAGGGTATAGGGGATTCCGGTGCCGATTCCGAAGCGCATCTTGATGATCTCGCGCTCGCGGTAGGAGAGGGTTTCGAGGATGGATTCGAGGCGTTCCTCCATCATGCGCCGGGAGGCCGCGGACTCCGGGCGTTCCTCGCGGTCGTCGCGGATGAAGTCGCCCATGGACATGTCTTCCTTCTCTCCGAGGCGCTTGTCGAGGGAGGCGGGGCTGCGGGCGACGCGCAGGACCTGATCGACCTCGGCCTCGGAGAAGCCGGAGGCCTCGGAAATTTCGCGGACGCCGGGTTCGCGGCCCAGGCGGTGGGCGAGCTGGCCGGCGGCGCGGCGGATCTTGGAGACGGCATCGACCATGTGGACGGGCAGGCGGATGGTCCGGGCCTGGTCGGCCAGGGCGCGCTGAATGGCCTGCCGCACCCACCAGGTGGCGTACGTGGAGAACTTGAATCCCCGGCGGTACTCGTATTTCTCGACGGCCCGCATAAGGCCGAGGTTTCCTTCCTGGATGAGGTCGAGGAAGGAGAGGCCGCGGTTGCGGTACTTCTTGGCGATGGCGACGACGAGGCGCAGGTTCGCCGCGCAGAGCTGCCGCTTGGCGGCCTCGAAGTCCTCGAAGCGGGCGCGCATTTCGCGGACGCGGGCGGCCAGGGCGTCCGGGGGCTCGAGGGTTTCCCGCTCGATCCGATCCAGCTCGGCCTGGAGGCGCTCGTGGCGCTCCCGGTCTCCCCGGGGGGTGGAGATCTCGGCGAGGATCTCGCCGGCGCGGCGGGCGTATTCCTCGAGGCGATCCATGGCCGGCTGGAACTTGTGGGGCTGAATGCCCACGTTCTGAAGGAGAAGGACCCAGCGGCGGCGGAAGGCGCGGAACTCGCGGCTCCAGCGGGCGCGCTGGGCGGGGCTGCCGCGTCCTTCGCGGAGGCGTTCGTAGCAGGCGCGGGCGGCCTCCACGGCCTTGCGGGCGCGGCCGGCGATCTGGGGGAAGCGCTCGAGGGCCTCGGCCTTGGGGATCTCCAGAAGCGCGTCCGATTCGATCGTGCGGCCGAAGATGAGCTCCCCGCGGCGGATTTCCTCCAGGATGCGGACCGCCTCCTGGACGGCGACGGGAGATTCGAGAATCTTGGTGAGATACCGTTTGCGCATGATGTCGATGCGGCTGGTGAGGCGCAGCTCCTCTTGGCGGGAGAGGAGCGGGATTTCGCCCATCTGGGTGAGGTACATGCGCACCGGGTCCTCGATCCGTTCCGGGGGCGCGGCGGGTTCCTCCTCGAGGTCCAGGGGTTCCTCGAGGAGAGCGGTTTCGTCGGGGAAGCTTTCTTCCTCCAGAGGGGCGGCCTCGGCGGGGGGGAGGTCCGACGGAGGAGCCGCGGGCGGAGCGGGAGCGTTGTCCCGCTTGCCGGGGCTCAGGAGAAGCTCCGGGGGGAGCGGCTCTTCGGCCGGTCGGGGCGCGGCTTTTTCGGGCTTGGGCATGAACGTCGGACCTGCACTTCAGGGCGGCGCGGTCCCCCGGCGACGGCCGCGCGCGGACAACACGGAAGGCGCGGCCGGGGATCCGGGATCCGTTTCGCCGGGGGATGAATCGCGGCGTCCTCTTCCTGTTAACGCGCCGGGGGGACGGACCATTCGCGGGCGCTCAAGGGGCGGACGGGGGCTCCTCGGTTCGGAAGCGCCGGGCGAAGGTGCTCTTGCGCGGGATCTTATGTTTCTCGACGAGTTCCTGGAGGACCTCCTCGTGGACGAACTTGTCCGTCGCGGTGGCGGGCCCCGGGCCGAGGGCGCCGGGGGCCAGGAATCCCGTGGCCGCGCCCTCGTCGGCCAGCGGGGTCGTCGGATCGAAATGGGCGGGGATGCGGGCCCGTGGGGTTCGCCCCGCCCGGGGACGCCCGGACCGCGCCGACATGGCTTCCTTTCACGCGGGCACCATGAATGATGCGCGGGCGGCGGCGCGCGTGACGCGGAATCAGGGGGTGCGCCCCTCGGGGGGGATGCCGTTGCGGAGGCTGTAGCGGATCCAGAAGAAAAGGTGGGGATCCAGGATGTTGAGCTGGCGTTGTTCCGGGTCCCACTCCACCGGCCGGTAGTCGCCCTCCTCAAAGAGCTCGTTCCACTGGGACAGGGCGGCCATGAGGTCCGGGCGCTCTCCGGGGGCCAGGGTGCCCGCGCGCTCCCGGACCTCTTCGTACGTGAAACGAAGCTGGGGCGGATCCAGGGCGATCGTGCGGACGAGGAGCTCGTAGACGTCGCCGCGCCCTTCGTTGACGAAGCCGAAGACCTTTCGTTCGGGGCCGCGCCGCAGCGGTCCCTGGCGCAGCTTGAGGACGGCGGTCTGGCTGACGTAGGAGCGGGCCGCGCGGTCCAGGATCGATCGCCGCCGAAGGTCCCGTTCGACGACGGAGCGGACGGGCCCCTGGCCCACGATGCCGAGGTCGCGGCAGGTTTCCAGGCACAGGGTGTGCATGATCTGGGGCGAGGTGAGGGCTTCGCGGGCCAGCCAGTCCAGGACGGCGGGCTCGACGCGGGCTCCCACCTTGGGGAAACCGACCTCGCCGATCTTCTTGAGGTCCTCGACGGTCCAGAATCCCAGGTCGATGGAGTAGACGCGGCCGGCCAGGTCGGGGTTGCAGCGCACCGGGTCGTCGTGACGGTGGGGGAGGCTGAGGACGACGATGGTGACGCCTTCGTAGGCGACGCTTTTGATCTGGCGGGAGATGTCCTTCTGAACTTCGCGCTCGACGTAGTGGAAGTCGTCCAGGACCAGGACGCGGCGGTTCTTCTTCAGGAGCTGGACGGCGTTGTCCATGGGATTGGCGCGGACGCCCCCGGTGATGCGTCCTCCGGCCTGTTCGTAGGCCTGAATCCAGAGATCCTGCGCGTCGGCGATGCGGCTGCCGGGGATGACGATCTGGGCGGAGCCGAAGCGCCGTTCGCAGAGGGTGGTCTTGCCGGTCTTGGAGGCGCCGATGATGGAGATGATTTTCCCGCGCTGAGCGAGGGCCTCCTCGAGCTGCCGTTCGAAGCGGCCGCCCTGGGGGGAGACGTACGTTTCGCTGGGGTAGCCATCGGGGATGAACACGTCGGTCGGGCGCATCGGGTTGCGGCCTCCACCCGGGAACGGTCCGGCATCCGCGTCCCCCGTGGCGTCCGCGCTCCTCGGCGCGGTCTTTGGCCCCGACCGATGAAACTCCTCCCATCGGGGATCATAGCGACGGCGGGCCGCAAGTCAACGCCGGATGGAGCGCCCCGTTTCAGGCGTTGACCTGGGGGTCGTCGGCGAAATTCCAGAGACGGGTGGTGAGGTACTTCTCGCCCCGGTCGGGAAGCAGGACGACGACCGTTCCGCGGTCGAGGCGGCGGGCCTGCTCGAGGGCTCCCCAGAGGGCGCTGCCGGAGCTGATTCCGGCGAAGATGCCCTCCTTGAGGGCGAGCTCGCGCGCCAGGCGGAAGGCGGGCTCGTCCTCGCAGACCATTCGTTCGTCCACGACGCTCGGGTCCCAGATCTCGGGGACGCGCTGGACGGAGATGTTGCGGATCCCCTGCTGTTCGTTCTTGGGGGTGGGTTCGACGGAGACGATGCGGATCCGGGGATTCTTCTCGCGAAGGAACCGTCCCGCGCCCACGATCGTGCCGGTGGTGCCGAGCGTCGCCACGAAAACGTCCACGCGGCCGCCGGTCTGCTCCCAGATCTCCGGGCCGGTCGTGCGGTAGTGGACCTCCACGTTGTACTTCATGCGGTACTGGTGGATCCGGAAGTAGCGGGCGGGATCGGAAGCGGCGATTTCGTCGGCCCTGTCCCAGGCCTCGTCGCTGCCGCCGTCCACCAGAACGAGATCGGCGCCGAACGCGCGGATCATCTGGCGGCGCTCGCGGGAGACCTTCCGGGACATGGTGATCAGGCACCGGTAGCCTTTCACGGCCGCGGCCATGGCCAGGCCGATGCCGGTGTTTCCGCTGGAGGACTCGACGAGGGTCATTCCGGGCCGCAGCAGGCCGTCCCGCTCCGCCCCTTCGATCATGGCGACCGCGATGCGCTCCTTGACGGAACCGGCGGGGTTGAAGCCCTCGTGCTTGGCCAGGAGCTCCACGCCCGGTTTGCGGAAGAGGCGCGAAAGCCGGATGAGGGGGGTGCGGCCCACGGTCTCGAGGATGCTGTCCCGGATGTCCGCCATCGGGGGGATTACACCACAAAGAGGCTCGGGACACAACGTCCGGCCGGCGGGGGGAAGGGGGCGGGGTGGCGCGGCGGGGCGGGGCATGCTAGAATCCCCGTCCCATGGCCGCGCCGCTCAAGCCCGGGGACATTTACAACGTCATCATCGGCACCGCGGGGCACATCGATCACGGCAAATCCACTCTCGTCCAGCGTCTCACGGGGATCGATCCTGACCGTCTGCCCGAGGAGAAGGAGCGCGAGATGACGATCGACCTCGGGTTCGCGCCCTTCCAGCTCAAGAGCGGGCAGCGGGTGGGCATCATCGACGTCCCGGGCCACGAGCGGTTCATCAAGAACATGGTCGCCGGCGCGACCTCGATCGACATCGTTCTGCTGGTCGTGGCGGCGGACGAAGGGCCCAACATCCAGACCCGGGAGCACGTGACGATCATGTCCCTTCTGGGCCTCAAGCGCGGAATCGTCGTCCTGACCAAGGCGGACAAGGCGGATCCGGAGTTCCGGGCCCTCGTCCGGGAGGACGTGGCGGCGCTCGTGCGGGGGACGTTTCTCGAAAAAGCGCCGGTTGTCGAAGTGAGCGCGCTGACGGGGGAGGGGATCGACCGCCTGGTGGAGGAGATCAACCGGGCCGTGTCCGAGACGCCGCCGCACGACGTCTCGGGCGTCTTTCGGATGCCGATCCAGCGGGTTTTCTCGGCCAAGGGGTTCGGCACCGTGATCACGGGGGTGCCCGTGAGCGGGCGCGCGCGGATCGGGGACACGCTCGAGGTGCTTCCGGCGGGCCGGACGGGCCGGGTGCGGAGCCTCCAGGCGTACAAGGCGGAGGTGTCCGAGATCCGGGCCGGGCATTCGAGCGCGATCAACATCTCCGACATCGCCCATGAAGAGGTCCGCCGCGGGATGGTGGCGGCGACGCCCGGGTATTTCAAGGCCTCGCGGTACGTCGAGGCCCGCTTCCGGTACGTGCCGGACAAGCCGCGGGTGCTCAAGAACCTGGCGCCCGTCAAACTCCACGCCGGAACGGCGGAGTGCGACGGCCATATCGTGCTTCTGGACCGGAAGGAGCTGGCCCCGGGCGAGGAGGGGTACGTCCAGTTCCGGCTCGACGAGCCCATCGTGGTCGCTCCCGGGGACCCGTACATCGCGCGGCTCCAGACGCCCATGTACACGATCGGCGGAGGGCGCATTCTGGACGCCTCCGACCAGAAGCTCAAACGGCTGAAGGATGAGATCACGCTCAAGCTCGTGGAGAAGGAGCAGACGCTGACGAGCGAGCAATCCTCGATCGAGTTCGCGCTCAAGGACGCGGGCCGGCGCACGCTCACCCTCCAGGAGCTTTCCGTGGCGGCGAAGATGCCGCTGTCCGCCTGCGAGGAGGCGCTCCGGGCGCTGGCCCCCAGGCTCGTGCGGTTCGAGCCCAACCGCTTCATGCACCAGGCGGCGTTCGAGGCGACGCTCGACCACCTGGCGGTGCTCGTGGAACAGTTTCACGCCCGGAATCCGCTGCGCGCCGGGATGGACGTGCCCGTTCTGCGGAACGAATCGCGCCTGGAGCCGGCGCTTTTCGAGCGCGCCCTGGGGGCGCTCGTCGAGCGCGGGACCCTGGTCCTGGAGGGCGAGAAAGTGCGCCGCGCGACGTTCTCCGTGAAGCTCTCCCGCGAGGACGCGGAATGCGCCGCCGAGGTCGAGCGGCTCGTCCGCGAGACGCGCTTCAACACGCCCCGGCCGGACGAGATCTACGCGCGGTTCCCGCGCTACACGCGCGACCGCGTCGACCGCGTGCTCGCGCTCCTCGTGGACAACGGATCGATCGTGCGCCTCAAGGACGACGTGCTCTTTCACCGGGAGGCGGTGCGGGAAGCCGCCGAGATCATCGCCCGGGCCATCGAGGAGCGCGGCCCGATCGAGGCGGCGCAGTTCCGGGACCTCGTGGGGACCACGCGCAAGTACGTGATCCCGCTCCTCGAGCATCTCGACGAAATCGGGGTGACGCAGCGGGTCGAGAACCGGCGTATACTCAGGAAGAAATGAGCTCGTCCCTGGGCGATCCGGACGTCGAACTGATGCTCCGGTTCCAGAAGGGCGACGCGCGCGCGTTCGAGGAGCTGGTCCGCCGGCACACCCGCGGCGTCCTGAATCTCGTCTATCGCTATCTCGGGGACGCCTCCCGCGCGGAAGACGTGGCCCAGGACATCTTCGTCAAGGTCTACCGCGCCCGCATGAAGTACGAGCCCAAGGCCAAGTTTTCCACGTGGCTGTACCGGATCGCCGTCAACCATTGCCTGAACGAGATCCGCGCGCGGCGGGTCCAGCCCACCGTGGCCGCGCCGGCGGACGACCTTCTCGAAGAGCCCGCGGGGGAGAATCCCGACGCGCGCCTCAACCGTCTGGAACTCCAGCAGGCGGTCAAGGCGGCGCTCGACGCGCTGCCGGAAAACCAGCGGATGGCCGTTCTTCTGGCGCGCTACGAGGAGATGAGCTACGGCGAAATCGCCGAAGCCATGGGGCTGTCGCTCGAGGCGGTCAAATCGCTTCTTTTCCGCGCCCGGGAGAACCTCAAGCAGGCCCTCGCCCGCTACGCGCGGGACGGAGAGCTCCGGGAGGGTTAGGCGTTGACCGGACCGCCGGGGCGACATACGATACGGGCCCCGATGAACGTCATCGCGCTCGTGGCGGCCTGGGCGGCGGCCTGCACGGGGCCGGCGACCCCGCAGGCGGGGCGGTACGATCCCGCAGACGCCCGCTCCGTCGTCGAGCATGTGTGCGCCGCGACCCGCGCCCGCAAGAGCTATCAGACCCGTTTCACCGCGGTCCTCACCCCGCCCGAGGGGGATGCCATCGAATATCAGGGCACGTGCGTCTGGGTCCGCCCCGGCGTTCTTTACATCCACTACACGGCCCGCGGCGGCGACGAGAAGCGGATCGTCCGCGCGGGGGAAAAGGCGTGGGTTTATCACACGCTGCTGGGGGAATGGGTGCCGGCCGAGGATGCGGGTCTCTCGGGCGCGGGCCGCGGCCTTCAGAACCCGGACGAGGTCCTCGCGGTCCTGGCGCGGCACGCCGGCGCCGCCCGGTCGCGGGGATCCGGGGTGGCCGCGCTCGAGTTCTCGGGGGACGACATCGAGAAGATCATGCGCGAGCAGGCCCAGGCGGGCTCCTTCGTCTGGAAGGAATCGCGGGCCGAGATCGTCGTGCACGCGGACGACCGGGCGCTTCTGCGGAAGTTCGAATGCCGCGCGGACCTTAAACCCGCCGATCCCAACCTCAAGGGCCGGGTCCGCTATTCCGGCGTGTTCGACGTCGTCTCCTACGACGCCGCGGAGTCTCTGACGTTCCGGGACGAAAAGGGGCAGGAGATTCCGCTTTCCGGAGAAATCCGGGAGGCGGTGGAAAAGGCCAGGAAGGAGAACCGCTGATGGGCGCCAAAATCCTCTCGTTCAGCCGCGAAGCGCGCGCCGCGATCCTCTCGGGCATCAAGCAGCTCGCGGGGGCCGTCAAGGTCACGCTGGGCCCGGGCGGCCATCATGTCGCCATCGGGCGCGGCAACGGCGCTCCTCTGGTGACGCGGGACGGCGTCACCGTGGCCAAGGAAATCGAGCTTCCCGACCGCCTGGAGAACGCCGCGGCTCAGCTCCTGCGGCAGGTGGCCCTTCGCACCGGCGAACGCGCGGGCGACGGAACCACCACCGCGACCGTCCTGGCGGAAGCGATCTTCGAAGAGTCGCTCCGTCACATCGAGGCCGGCGCGGACCCCATCCGCCTCCAGCGCGGAATCGAACGGGCCGTCGAAGCCGTCGTGAAGGATCTGGCCGCCTCCGCGCGGCCGGTTTCCGGAAAGGAAGACGTCGAGCGGGTGGCCACCGTCGCCGCCGGGAACGACCCGGAGATCGGCGCCCTCATCGCGCGAGCGGTCGACCAGGTGGGCAAGGACGGCGCGATCACGGTGGAGGAGGCCAAGGGCATCGAGACCGGCGTCGAGCGGATCGAGGGAATGCAGTTCGACAAGGGCTTCATGTCGCCCTACTTCATGAACCGCCCGGACAAGCTTCAGTGCGTCCTGGAGAACCCGCTTATCCTCGTTCACGAGAAGAAGATTTCCAATGCGAACGATCTCGTGCCGCTTCTCGAGCGTGTGGCCTCCCGGAAGCGCCCGCTCCTGCTCCTCGTGGACGACCTCGAGCCCGAGGTCCTCGCCCTCCTGGTGGTCAACCGCCTTCAGGGGGTCTTCTCGTCCTGCGCCGTCAAGGCTCCGGGGTTCGGCGACCGCCGCAAGGAGCTTCTCGAGGACATCGCCATCTTCACGGGCGCCCGGCCGATTCTGGAGGACGTGGGGGTGTCGCTCGAGGATGTGGGGCTCGAGGACCTGGGCTCGGCGCGCCGCGTCATCGTGGAGAAGGAATCCACCACGATCATCGAAGGCGGCGGCGACGAGCAGGCGGTGCGGGCCCGCATCGCGCTCCTCCGGGCGGCCCTTCCCCGCGCCGAGTCGGAATTCGACCGCGAGAAACTCCAGGAGCGCCTGTCCAAGCTCTCCGGCGGCGTGGCTCAGATCACCGTGGGCGCCGCCACGGAGATCGAGATGAAGGAGAAGCGCGCCCGCGTCGAAGACGCCCTCCATGCCGCCCGCGCCGCGATCGAGGAGGGAGTGGTGCCGGGCGGCGGCGTGGCCCTCCTGCGCGCCGCCCGCGCCGTGGATGCCCTGAAACTCGCGGGGGATGAGGAGATCGGGGCCCGCATCGTCCGCCGCGCCCTCGAGCAGCCGCTCCGGCAGATCGCCGAGAACGCCGGCGAACGGGGAAGCGTGGTGGCCCACAAGGTGGCCGAGTCCAAGGACTACAGCTTCGGCTACGACGCCGAATCCGGCAAGTACGGGGACCTCTTCAAGGCCGGCATCCTCGATCCCAAGAAGGTCGTGCGTCTGGCGCTCCAGAATGCCGCGAGCATGGCGGCCGTTTTCCTCACCACGGAGGCGATCGTGGTGGAGAAGCCCGAAGACCGGCGCGCGGCCGACGAGATTCCAAGCGGCCCGGGCGAAGGCCCCAGTCCCGGCATGCCGCTGCGCCCGGGGGCCTTCCCCGGCCTGTAAGCCGCCGGCCCCGGCGGGAGCGGGAGGGCGCCCGCCGCGCCCCCCTCCGCTCCCCATGAAATTCAGCCCCGCCCGGGCGGGGCTACGTTCACGAACGCCTCGAATTCATCGAAGTCTTCCCGGCGCCGGGCGGTTCTCCGGCGCGGCGTTCGAAGAATCCCCTTCGTCCAGGCGCGCCACGTAGTTTTTCCAGTCCCGTTCCAGCTCCTCGAGCCTCTCGAGCCGGCCGCCGCGCAGGAGCAGGTCCACGAGCCCGTCGTTCCGCCAGAAGAGGTAATGAACGAAAGACCAGGCCTGGGCGTACCGGCCGGGGAACTCGGGGCCGTACATCTCCTCCCGGCCGAGTTCCACGAGCCGCGCCAGCGACGGCGCGTCCTGCAACCGCACCAGGAGGAGGGCCCGGCGGTCCACGGCTCCGGGACACACCCGCCCGTTTCGCACGGAGAAATTCGAGAAGTATTCGGCCATTCCTTCGGCGAACCAGAGCGGCCCCGTGCGCCGCCAGACGCGGTCCATGTAGGCGTGGGTGAGTTCATGGGCGAGCGTCTTCTGGAGCCACGCCTCGCCGCGTGCGCCGTCCGGGCAAAGGACGACTTCCGCCGTCCGCGGGTCGTAGAAGGACTCCGCATTGGACGCCCCCATACGGCAGGCGTATCGCCGGAAATCGCGTTCTTCGGAGAAGAGGCGCAGCGAAAAGACGATACCGGAGGCGTCGCCTCCGAGCGACGCCGAAAGCATGTCCAGGAACACTTCGGCGTACGCGCCCGACGCGCGCAGCACGTCCAATCCCACATCTCCGCGGAGAACGGCACGATCCGTGCGCAGGAGCTTCCATCCCGGGGTCTCGAGGGCTTTCCACTCCCACGGCCGTGACCTTTCCCGGACGGCTCGGGCCGAGAGAGGGGAGGGAGGGCCCCCGGTGTCCGGACCTCCGGGGGCCCCCACGGGACAGAAGGGGTGAGCGGAAGGATTGAGCCCAAGCTCCGCCGGCGCCGGGCCGAGGGTCGGTCCGCCGGCCGAGGACAGCTCGAGCGCTGCGTACGGGACGAAAGGGACCAGGATCAGGAACGCGCCCGCCATCGGATTCCTCCATCGCTTCGGCCACGTCACGGCGGGGAGGAGAGCAATCGCCGTGCCGCGGGTTTCCCCCGGGCGGCTCCTTCCCGCCGAGGGCGCGCGTTTCATTTCGGAACGCGGCGCGTTTCGCCCGGTAACGCGGCTCGGCTTCGCCCGGAAGTGGGGCGTGGAGCGGGAAGACTCGACGGGGAAACGGCCTGGAAGGAGGGTCTAGGTCCGGTCGCGGCGTTCGCCGCCGATCCGGAGTCCCAGGCGGACGGCCTCCACGAGATCCGATTTCTTGAAGGGCTTCTCGAGGTAGGTGATGGCGCCCGAGGCGTAGGCGGCCACCTTGTCGTGGGGGTCGGTCCGGACCGAGAGGATGATGACGGGGATCGCCTGGGTGCCGCGTTGCGCGTGGAGCTTCTGCGCCAGCGCGATTCCGTTCATGCCCGGGAGGTTGATGTCCAGGAGGAAAAGATCGGGCCGTGCCGAAAGCAGATGGACAATGGCGGACTCGGCGTCGCCCACGGCGATGACCTCGTGGCCCTCGTCCCGGAGCGCCCGCGCCACGAACCGGCGGACGCGGGGATCGTCATCAACGGCCAGGATCCGTGCCACGGTCCGATCCCACCCCGGCGGACGCCTCGCGGCGGAGCCGCTCCCGTTCCTCGCGCCAGATCGTCCGATAGACCACGAAGCCGATGATCCCCATGATCCCGAAGACCAGGCCGAGCATCAGGTAGATGCTCAGGGCGAACCCGCGACCCTCGCCGAGGGTCAGGGCGCCCTCTCATCACTTGGCCGACTGAGCCAGGAACGCCAGCATGGAAGCTCCCATTATACGACTCCCCGGCGCCCGCGCGAGCGCGCGGTGACGCCCGCCAGTCCGAAGGCGACCGCCGCGAAGGCCGCGGTGACCCCCAACGACGCTCCGAACGGATGAGGCGCCGTTCCGGCCAGGGCGTGTCGCAGGGCCGAGACGCCGTAGGCCATGGGGTTGACGGCCATGACGGCCTCCACCCACGGGGCCGCCTGGCCGATCCGGAAGACCGCTCCGGACAGGATCCACATGGGCACCAGCACGAGATTGATGACGGCGTGATAGCCCTGGACGGATTCGAACCGCCACGCGAGGAGCACCCCTACCGACGTGAGCGCGAACGCCAGCAGCGCCATCACGCCGCAGGCGGCCGCATAGCCTCCGGGACCGGGCCGCAGTCCGGAGAGGGGCGCCAGCGCCAGAAAGAGAAGCCCCTGGGTCAGCGCCACGGCCGCCCCGCCCAGCACCTTGCCGAGCGCGATTCCCGTCCCGGGCACGGGAGCCACGAGCACCCCCTGGAGAAATCCCTCGCGCCGGTCTTCGATGATCGAAATCGTCGAGAAGATCGAGGCGAAAAGGAGGATCATCGCCAGGGTTCCCGGATAGAGGTGCGCCAGGAAGTCTCCGCCGAGGCCCGATCCGGTGATCAGCCAAAAGACCACCGGCGTGGCCAGGACCCCCGCCACGCGGCTGGGCTGCCGGTAGAAGCGCCGCAGCTCGCGCAGGGCCAGGCTCCAGGCCGCCAGGATCACGACCACACCTCCCGGGTCTTGAGATGGAAGACGTCCTCCAGGGACGGCCGCGCCACGGTCACGGCCTCGATGCGGTCCGGAAAGGCCTCGTAGAGGGCGGAGACGAATTCATGCCCCCGCTCGCGCGAGAGCCGCACGACGCCGTCGGAGGCCTCCGCGGCCACGCCGAACCGCTCGCGGAGGGCCGCCGCCAGGGCCGCCGCGTCGCGGGCGCGGACCGTGACGACGTCGCCGCCCACTTCCGCGCGAAGCTCCGCGGGAGCGCCGAGCGCCACGAGCCGCCCCCGGTGGAGGATCCCCAGCCGGTCGCATCGATCGGCCTCCTCCATGAGGTGGGTGGTCAGGAGCACCGTGACGCCCCGGAGCGCCCGCAGGCGGTCCCAGAGGTCCCGGCGCGCTCCCGGATCCAGGCTTCCCGAAGGCTCATCCAGAAGCAGCACCTCGGGCTCGTGAAGGAGCGCCTTGGCCAGTTCCACCCGGCGGCGGAGCCCGCCCGAGAGCGTCTCGACGCGTTCGTCCGCCCGCTCGGCCAGGCCGAAGCGTTCCAGGAGTTCGCGGACGCGCTTCCGGAGCAGGCGGCCGCGGAGGCCGTAGAGCCACCCGTGGTGGACGAGGTTCTCGTGGGCGGTGAGCTTGAGGTCCAGCGCGGGCGTCTGGAAGACGACGCCGATCCGGCGGCGGACGGCGGCCGGATCGGAAAGATCGGCGCCGGCCACGCGGGCGGAGCCCACCGAGGGAGCCAGCGCCGTGGCGAGGATCCGAAAGAGGGTGGTCTTGCCGCTCCCGTTCGGTCCGGCGAGGCCGAAGATTTCGCCCGGCCGCACGGAGAAAGAAACGTCCGCCAGGGCGACGCGGTCGCCGTACCGGTGCGAAAGGCTCGAAACCTCGACGCTCAACTTAGTGGGCCGATCCGCCGCGGCCGGCCTTGGGAATGACCTTGGCGGCGGGGGTGGTGAAGTCCCGGTTCGCGCCGGTGTCGGGCAGGTTGGCGAAGATGATGATGAGGACGAGCGTCAAGGGGAACAGAACAATGCCCGTCCACCAGCGCTGTTCGTACTTGAGGTGCATGAAAAAGAGGGTCACGAGCGACGCCTTGATCACGGCCACCAGAAGGCCGACCGCGACGTTGCCGGCGGTGCCGAGGTGGACCCTCGAGATCGCCACGGTCACGATCGTGAGCGCCAGGAGGGCCCAGAGGACGTTCGTATAGGTCTTCGAGGGGACGTTATGGGACATGGCGCTCTCCCTCCTAGAGCAGGTAGACGATCGGGAAGAGGAAAATCCATACCAGGTCCACGAAGTGCCAGTACAGGGCCAGGTTTTCGACGTGGGTGTACCGCTGCGCGTCCATGTGCTTGACGAAGAAGGCCACCGTAAAAAGCGCGATCACGCCCACCAGAACGTGCAGCCCGTGGAAACCCGTCATGAGGAAGTAGCAGCTGAAGAAGAGGTTGTGGTCGGGACCGATTCCGTGGCTGAATTTGCCTCCGTACTCGAAGGCCTTGATGACGAGGAAGACGAGCCCCAGGGCCGCCGTGGCGACGCAGAAGTCCTCACACCGGCCGCGGTTGCCGTTGCGGATGGCGTGGACGGCGCGGACCATGGTGTACGAGCTCAGGATGAGGACGCCCGTGTTGACGAAGGCGATGATCCAGTTGAGCTGGCCCTTGGAGTAGTCGACGACCTCCTTGGGCAGGGACATCCGCAGGACGACGTAGGACGCGATGAACGCGCCGAACATCATGATTTCGGAGGCGAGGAAGAGCCACATGCCCATCCGGGCCCGCTCGAACGACTGGGCGGCCTCGTCGGCCCCGTGTCCGGCGTGGGCCGCGGCCGCATGCGCTGCTGCGTTCATAAGTCCCTCTTTAGAGTAGCGCCAACGCCCCGAGAAGAAGGGGGAGATACGCGATGGAAGCGAAGAAGAGCCGTGCCGCCCGCCCGCGCGAGCGGTCGGCGGCGAAGGCCACTCCGAATCCCAGGAACCCCGTTCCCAGAAGGAGCGCCGCCACGAGGTACCCTTCTCCCGCCAGGCCCGCGCCGGCCGGCAGCAGGGAGACGACGACGAGGGCCAGCGTCTGGAGCACGACCTGGCGTCCGGCGGCGGCGCCGTCGGAGCCCTCCAAGGTCAGCATCCGGAATCCGCCGCGGGCGTAGTCCTCGCGGTACATCCAGGCCAGGGCCAGGAAGTGGGGAAGCTGCCAGAAGAAAAGGATGAGAAAGAGGATCGCGGCGCCAGGCTCCAGGGTCCCCCGGGCGGCGGTCCATCCCATGACGGGGGGGAGCGCGCCGGGCACCGCGCCCACGAGCGTGCAGAGCGACGTGCGGGTCTTGAGGGGCGTGTACGCCGCCAGATAGACCGCGATCGTGAGCGCCGAGAGGGCGGCCGTGAGGGGGTTGACGGCGACGCCCAGCCACGCGACGCCCGCCGCGGCCAGGATCGTTCCGAACGCGAGGGCTTCCCGCGCCCCGAGGCGTCCGGACGGGAGCGGCCGGTCCTTGGTGCGCTCCATGCGGGCGTCGAGGTCGCGTTCGAGGAGCATGTTGAGCGCGGCGGCGCCGGCGGCCGAGAGGATCGTCCCGATCAGAAGGTGCGCCAGCGTCGCCCCCTCGAGGGCGCTTTCGGAAGCGGCCCAGAAGCCGACGCCCGCCGTGAGGGCCACCATGACGGTGATTCCCGGCTTGGCGAGCGCGAGGTAGTCGGCCGCCCGGGATCGCGCGGCCGGGACGGCCGGGGCGGCCAGGGTCGGGGCCGGGACGGCTTCCAGCGTTTCGTTCATGCCCACGCGGGCTCCAGGCGGCGGCCGGCCGGGCGGGCCGCCAGCGTGAGGACGAGCGTCACGGCCAAAAGAAGCGCTCCCAGGGCGACGTGCGCGCTGATCGTGAGGATCTCGAAGAGGGGCGCCTGGTGGCTGCGGACGAAGCCGCGCGCCGTGAGAATCCAGGTGGCCACGCCGAGGGCGATCTGGATTCCCAGGAGCGCCAGCAGAAGGCGCGCCCCGCGGCCCAGCGGGCTGAGCATCAGCCGCGAGGCGAAGATCGAGACGGCGGCGAGGACCAGGACCGCCCCGGCCAGATGCACATGGAGTCCCGCGCCCGTGTGGCGCGTGACGGCGCCGGCGACGAGCTGGAGGAAGCAGAGCGCGGTCGCGGCGGCGCCCCAGCCGGCGGCGTCCGGCACGCCGTCGCGCGGCGCGGCCCCGCGGCGTGAAAGCGCGAAGGCGACGGCCACCATGGCGCAGAAGACGATTTGTCCGAAAACGGCGTGAACGATCGCCACGGCCGCCTTGGGAAGATAGATGCGCAGGCCGCCGAGGAGGGCCTGGACGAGGACGGCCGCGAGAGCCATCCACGCCAGGGGGCGCCGGGCGCGGAAAGCCAGCGCGGCGACGAGCAGCGCCACGATCGCCGCGAGCGCCCGGTGGGTCCACTCGACGGGCCAGCCGGCCTCCATGCGGCCCCAGGACTTGGGCCAGGCGGGGATCGTGTCGCCGGTGCGGGTCGTGGTGACGAATCCCCCGGCCAGGATGAGAAGAAGGGTCATCGCCGCCGCGGCCACGGCCAGGCGGCGGGTTCCGGCGTCTCGGGCGTCCTGCATCGCTTCGGGGATCCTGACTAAGGATGGGCGGTCGCGGAGGAGCTCTCGGCTTCCGTCTGCGGCAGCCAATCGCGGTCCGGCCGGACTCCGTACTCATAGGGTCCGTGATGGACCGTGGGGACGACTTCGTAGTTGTGTTCCGGGGCCGGCGACGGGAGGGTCCATTCGAGGGTATTGGCCTCCCAGGGGTTGCCGGGGGCGGGCTTGCCTTTCCACAGGCTCCAGAAGAAGTTGGCCACGAAAAGGAGCTGGGTGAAGCCCAGAGCGATCGCCGAATGGGTGATGAAGGTGTTGGCTTCCTGGAAGGGGGCCAGCCAGTTGTAGGCATTGACCGAGGCGATGCGGCGCATATGGCCGCCGGCCCCGATGATGTGCATGGGGAAGAACGTGAGGTTGAAGAAGACGAACGTGAGGAACCAGTGGATCTTGCCGAGCTTCTCGCTCATCATCCGGCCGTACATCTTGGGGAACCAGAAGAAGACGGCGCCGAAGACGGCGAAGAGGGATCCGCCGAAGACCACGTAGTGGAAGTGGGCCACGATGAAGTACGTGTCGTGGATGAAAATGTCCACGGGGGTCGCCGCCATGAAGATGCCCGAAAGGCCGCCGATGATGAACATGGCGATGAAGGAGATGGCGCAAAGAGTGGGGGTGTCGAAGCGGATGGAGCCCCGCCAGAGGGTGCCCAGCCAGTTGAAGACCTTGATCGAGCTGGGGAGGGCGATCATCATCGTCGAGACCATGAAGGCGGTGGCCAGCGTCGGCTTCATGCCGCTGACGAACATGTGGTGGGCCCAGACGATGAAGCCCAGGCCGGCGATTCCGGCGATCGAGAAGACCATCGCCTTGTAGCCGAAGATGGGCTTGCGGGCGCCGACGGCCAGAAGATCGCTCGCCATGCCCATGGCGGGCAGGATGAGGATGTAGACCGCCGGGTGCGAGTAGAACCAGAAAATGTGCTGCCACAGAAGGACGGAGCCGCCCGAGTACGGGAGTCCGTGCTGGGAATCCAGGCTCAGGCCCCCCGGCAGGAAGAAGGTCGTTCCGAGGACCCGGTCGCACAGGAGCATGATGAGCGCGCCGGCGAGAACCGGCGTGGCCAGGAGCTGAAGGATCGCCGTGATGAACTGAGCCCACGTGGTCAGGGGCAGGCGCCACATGGAGAGCCCCGGCGCGCGCATCTTGAGGATCGTGGTCAGGTAGTTGACGGCGCCCATGATGGAGGAGAAGCCCACCAGCGTGAGGGCCAGGATCCACATCGTCTGGCCGGCGCCTTTGACGCCGGGGTCGGCTCCGATGACGGAAAGGGGCGCGTACATGGTCCACCCGGCCGCCGCTCCGCCGCCGTCGCAGAAGAATCCCGCCACCGCCAGGATGCAGGCCAGGAAGAAGACCCAGTAGGACGCGGCGTTGAGGACCGGGAACGCCATGTCGTGCGTCCCGACGTGCAGGGGGATGAGGAAGTTGCCGAACGCGCCCACCAGGATCGGGATGATGACGAAGAAGATCATCAGCGATCCGTGCATGGTGGTGAGCATGGTGAACTGCTCGGGTTTGACCGCGCCGTTTCCGCCGAAGAGGGCCTTGCCGATTACGGGAACCGGCTGGTCCGGGTGCGCGAGCTGCCAGCGCAACGAAAGGGCCAGGAGCCCGGCGATGAAGAGGAAGACGAAGCTCGTGATCAGGAACTGCTTGCCGATGACCTTGTGATTGGTCGACCAGATGTAGCTTCGGAAGAACCCGAGCTTTTCGTGGCCGTGCCCGGAATCGTGCGCGTGGCTCATGGTCGTCTTAGTCCCTCCACCACTTCCAGATCGGCGCCGGCTCCGCCACTTCCTCCGCCTCCGCCTTGACCCAGTGCTCGTAGGCGGCGCGCGGGAGCACGGCCATGGTGCTCTTCATCCGGTAGTGCCCCTGCCCGCAGAGTTCCGCGCAGGCGATTTCGAAGATGCCGACGGCGTAGTCGCAGGAGTCCCACTCCTGTCCGTCCAGGACCTTGCCCTGGTAAAGGACGCTGACCTTCTTGCGGACCCCGTTGGGAAGCACCACGGGCTCGTAGCCCTTGGGGGTTTCCTGGTAGTTGGTCGTGGCCGGCGAGACGTCCACGGCGACCCGCTTGTCGTAATAGGCGCCGCCGGGCTCGAACGCCTTGGGGTCGTTCACCCAGATCTTCTTTTTCTCCCGGATGTCCCAGAGCCAGATCCGGTTCGGCTCGAACCACAGCTTCTGCCGCAGGCCGGGAACGGCGTCCTGCTTGACGCGCATATGGGGGATGAACATGCTGTGGATCACGTCCCGGGAACGCAGGTTGCAGACGACCTTGTTGCCGAAGGGGACGTTGAGACGCCCCACGGTGATGTCGTATTTCTTCTCCTCGGTAAGCTCTTTGGTGCCCGGATAGCGGTAGCTCCAGGAGAACGTCTCCGCCATGACGTCCACGGTCGTCACGTCCGGGCCCTTCGGGAAGCGGTCATGTTGCTTAATCATGTTCCAGGTGGGGATCTGCCAGAGGGCCAGCCCCAGGAGCATGAGCGCGGGAATCACGGTCCAGGTGATCTCGGCGACGTTGGATCCGTGGGTGTAGGCGGGACGGTGGCCGGGGCGGCGACGGTAGAGGATACAGAACGCGATGAGGAGCCCCTCCGTCAGCAGGAACATGCCTGTAACGACGTAGAAGATGACCTTATAGAGGAAGTCCACGTCCCGCGTATAGGTGGACGCCCCCGGAGGAAGCCAGAGCCCTCCTTCCTGGCCGGACGTGTCGTATCCCTGCGCCGCGGCGACTCCGCCCAGAAGCAGGACGAAGGACCCGGCGATTCCCAGTACACCCAAGCCGCGTCTTTTCAAGGCGATCATCCCCCGTGTCGTGGCCCCTAAAGGTAGCAGCGGGCGACCTCAAGTCAAGCAAAAGCGTGGCCAAAGGGAGAACTTAAGGAATAGCAAAAGGAGCGGGACAATTTGTCTCAGTGCCGGGCTTCCATGAGCGCATGCGGGAGGGGTAAGAGCGGGCGCTCCGTCGGGAGCTTACGCCTCGATCCGCCCGTTCGCCGGGACGCCTTGCCGCGGGTCCGCTGCGGTCGCAGGGCCGGCGACGTCCCACGGTCCCGGGGGCGGGGCGTCGATTCCTTCGAGGAGCCGGGCGTAGAGGTGCCGCACCCGGTGGTAAAAGCCGCTCGTGTGAAAGCTGGCGGAGAGCTTGAGCTTCCAGTGGTCGTAGTGGTGCATGAACTCGTGGACCACGGTGTTGAGGTAGGTGCGGAAGGCGAACGGGCGGCGCCGGACGGGGGTCTTGAAGGCGACCGTAATCGTGCCGTCGCGGTCGCAGGTGCCGTAGAGTTTCCAGGCCACGCGGCCGTTGCGGAACTTCGCGTAGGCGGTGTCCTTAAGCCGGAGCGTCGTCGCGGGCAGCCGGGCGGCTTCGCAGAGCAGGTCGAGGACGGCTTGCGTGGCGGCCTTGACCTGGTTCTTGTCTCCGGCGGCCAGCCAGCGCGCGAGGTCCTCGACTTTGCGGCGCATCGAAGGGGTCACCGCGAAGTCCACGTCGAAGAGGGCGTTGGAGATCTCGTAGGCTTTTTTTTCCGCCCGGCTGAAGCGCCTGCGCCGCATGTCCACACTCATTTATCGGCAGCCGGCGGGCGGACTTGAGGGGGAAAGCGGCGGGAGTGCCGGAGGCGGGAATCGAACCCGCACGGCCCTTGCGGGCCAGG
>DATLZA010000059.1 GCA_035574235.1 Planctomycetota bacterium
TGATCTTCGTGGGGCCGGCGACGGACCAGGAGGAGGTGGCGCGGCTGGCGCAGAAGTACCGGCTCCGGCACGTGCCGGTGGTGGACAACGACATGCGGCTCCTCGGGGTGGTGACGCTCCAGGACATCATCGAGGTCATCCGGCACGAGGCGGACGAGGACGTGATGAAGCTGGCCGGCGCGGGGCGGGTGGATCCGCTGCGCGCGCCGTTCCTGGAGCGGGTCCGGGCGCGCCTGCCGTGGCTCCTGGCGGCGATGACGCTGGAGCTGATTCTGGCCTGGATCATGAAGGCGTACGGGGCGACGCTCGAGGAGCTGGCGCTGGCCTATTTCATCCCCGTCATCATGGCGATGGGCGGCAACGTGGGACTGCAGTCCTCGACGGCCGTGGTGCGGGCGCTGGCCACGGGGGAGCTCACGGCGGCCAAGACGCTGCGGATCGTGGCGGCGGAGTTTCGGGTGGGCGTGGCGATCGGCCTCCTGTCCGGCGCGATCACGGGGGGAATGGCGCTCCTGATGAACCTGGGAGCCGAGGGGGCGATGACGCTCGGCATGATCGTCCTGGCGTCGATGGCCCTTTCGATCACGATCGCGGCGACTCTGGGGACGCTGACCCCGATGACGATGCACCGGTTCAAGTACGACCCCGCGATCGCCTCGGGCCCGTTCATCACGGCGATCAACGACGTCATCAACGTGACGATCTATCTGACGGTGGCGACCTTTCTCATCGTGCGGACCGGGCCGCGATGACGCTCGCGGCGATCGACGTCGGCACCAATTCCGTCAAGCTCCTGGTGGGGCGGATCTCGGCCGGCCGGGTGATCCCGGTGCTCAGCCGCGCGAGGATCACGCGCCTGGGGGAAGGCCTGGGACGCGGAAAAAAGATCTCCCCGGAGGCGGCGGAGCGGACGCTGGCGGCGCTGGCCGAATTCCGGCGTCTGGCGGAGGAACGCGGGGCGGGCGCGCCGGCCGCCGCCGGAACGCGGGCGCTGCGGGCGGCCTCCAATCGGGCGGCGTTTTTGAACCGCTGCCGGACGGAGGCGGGGGTGGAGGTCCGGGTGCTGTCGGGTCGCGAGGAGGCGCGGCTGGCCTTCCGCGGCGCGATCGGGGCGGCGCGGAGCCGCGGGCCCGTCGCGGCGATCGACGTCGGAGGCGGAAGCACCGAGATCATGGTGGGCGAGCCGCCCGGCACGCTGCGGGCCGCCTGGAGCCTGCCGTTGGGGGCGGTGACGCTGACGGAGCGTTTCCTCGCGCACGATCCGCCGGACGCCGGGGAGCTTGAGCGCCTGCGCTCGGAGATCCGGCGGCGCCTGGCCCGGGTGCCGGCGCGCCGGACGGGCGAGCTTCTCGGAATCGGCGGCACGGCTTCGACCGTGCTCCGGCTCACGGGCCGGGGCGGCCGGGCGGGTCTCCGGGAGGTGGAAGCCCTGGCGGAGCATCTTTCTCGCCGGACGGCGGCGGAGCGGGAGCGCCTGGGGGTGGAGCCGGGCCGGGCGGACATCGTGGCGGCCGGGGCGTGGGTCCTGGCCGAAGCCATGCGGCGTCTGGGAGCGGACCGCCTGCGGGCCGCCGAGGGAGGGCTCCGCCACGGGATTCTTCTGGAGCTGGCCGCCGGCCGCTGGCCCGTTCCGGAGCCCCCCGCGGGCGCTTCCTGAGTCCGCTTTTCGCTCCGCGTCGAGTTCCCCTTCAGAATTCCCCTGCGGTCGTTTATAATTCCGCGCTCATGAGGCTCGTCGTCAACGGCGAGCCGCGCGACGTCCGCGACGGGGCGACCCTCGAGGACCTCGTGCGGGAGCTGGGGCTGGAGCGCCGGCCGATCGCGGTGGAACGCAACCGGCGGGTGGTCCCGCGGGACCGCTACGCCGCCACCCGTCTCGAAGACGGCGACCGGCTGGAAATCGTCGGCCTCGTGGGAGGCGGCTAGTGCTCAAGATCGGCGGATTCGAATTTCGTTCGCGGCTCATCCTCGGCACCGGCAAGTACCCTTCCCCGGAGATCATGGTGCGCTGCCATGAGGCCTCCGGGACCGACTGCGTGACGGTCGCGGTCCGGCGGGTCGATCTCAAGGACACCAGCCGCACGAATTTCCTGAGCTGGATCGACCGTTCGCGCTACAAGATTCTCCCCAACACGGCCGGATGCCGGACGGCCGAGGAGGCGATCCGGACGGCCCTGCTGGGACGGGAGGCGCTGGGAACGCCGCTGGTGAAGCTCGAGGTGATCGGGGACGAGAAGACGCTTTACCCGGACCTCGAGGAGCTCGTGGCGGCGACGCGCTCGCTCGCGCGAGAAGGGTTCGTGGTGATGCCGTACACGAGCGACGACCTGGTGACGGCGCTGAAGCTCGTGGACGCCGGGGCGGCGTGCGTGATGCCGCTGGGGGCGCCGATCGGAAGCGGGCTGGGGATCCTGAACCCCCTGAACATCCGGCTGATCGTCGAGCGCGCGAAAGTCCCGGTGATCGTGGACGCCGGGGTCGGCACCGCCAGCGACGTGGCGGTCGCGATGGAACTCGGGGCCGACGGGGTGCTTCTCAATACCGCCGTGGCCCAGGCGCGGGATCCGGTGCGGATGGCGGAGGCGGTGCGCCGGGCGTGCGAAGCGGGCCGCCTGGCCTACGAGGCCGGGCGCATCCCCCGGCGGGAATACGCCTCCCCCTCCTCCCCTGAAGCCGGAAAGATTCAATGAAGGGCATCAAAGGCGTCGTTCTGGCGGGGGGCCTGGGCACCCGTCTGAGTCCCCTGACCCGGGTCACCAACAAGCACCTCCTGCCGGTCTACCGGAAGCCGATGATTTACTATCCGATCGAGAAGCTCGTCCGGGCCGGCCTGCGGGAGATCATGATCGTCACCGGCGGCCCCTTCGCGGGGGATTTCCTGAAGCTCCTCGGGAACGGAAAGGCGTTCGGACTGAAGGACCTCCACTACACCTACCAGGAGGGCGAAGGGGGAATCGCGGAGGCGCTCGGCCTGACGGAAAACTTCGTGGAGGGCGATCGCGTCTGCGTCATCCTGGGCGACAACATCTTCTCGGCCGACATCACGCCGGGGCTGACGCGATATATGGAGCAGCCTTCGGGAGCCAAGATCTTTCTCAAGGAGGTTCCCGACCCGGAGCGTTTCGGGGTGGCGGAGCTCGACGGCCCCCGGGTCGTCGGCATCGAGGAGAAGCCCGCGCGGCCGAAGTCGAAGTACGCGGTCACCGGGATTTACATGTACGACAACGAAGTTTTCTCGATCGTCAAGACCCTCAGGCCGTCGGGGCGCGGCGAGCTCGAAATCACGGACGTGAACAACGCCTACGTCCGCCGGGGAACGCTCACTTGGGAGGCGCTGGACGGCTGGTGGACGGACGCGGGGACGTTCGAATCGCTGCTGCGGGCCAACAACCTGGTGGCCCGAACGCCTGAAATGCACTGACGGGCGTCAGCCCGCCCGGGGTCCGCCGGCCAGGCGGGCTTCGATCCGCGCCAGAAGGTCCTGCACGCGGAACGGCTTGGCGACGCACTCGTCGGCCCCCGCCTGGGCGCCCAGGGCCGCCGCGTCCGGTCCCATGGCCGTCAGGAGCACCACCGGGAGGCTCCGCAGTTCCGGATCGGCCCGGAGGGCGGCGCACACCTCGAATCCCGACCGCCGGGGCATCATCGCGTCCAGGATCAGGAGATCCGGACGCTCGGCCCGCGCCCGTTGGAGGGCCTGCTCGCCGTCCTCGGACTCCAGGACCTCGTAGCCGCGGCTGCGCAGAAGGAACGCCAGGATCCCGCGCGCGTGCGCCGAGTCGTCGGCGACGAGGATCCGCTTGATCGCGCCACCCATCATCTATGCCCCACTATACCCCATCGCGGGGTCCTGGGGAAGGCGAAGAACGAGGGGCGCGCGAAGGGCTCAGGCCTGCGGTTTGAGAAACTTCGTGAGGGTGATCTGGTTGCCCTGCTGGTTGTATTCCAGCCGGTCGCAGCAGCGCAGCATGAGCATGATGCCCAGGCCGCCCATGCGGCCCTGAGCGTGACGCTCGCGGGCGGCCGAGAGCGCGTCCCGCGTGGAACCGCTCTTGACGTATTGCTCGTGGTTGAAGCCCTGCCCCTGGTCGCGCACGACGCAGGTGATCTTCTCCGGGTCGAGCAGGTACTGGACCTCGATCTTCCGGTCGCGCTTGTACTTGTTTCCGTGCTGGGCGGCGTTGACGACCGCCTCCCGGAAGGCCGCGCTCACGGCCACCTGCCCTTCCTCGTCCAGGCCGCTCGACTCGAGGAGCTTGTGGACCATGTCGATCACCTTTTCGGTCGCGGCCTCCTCCGTGGGCAGGTGGATGTTGAGCTGCTGGAGGAAGATGAGCTCCTCTTCCGCCGCCCGGATGATCTCCGCGTCCGCCGTGTCCAGGAGCTGGCGGAACTCGAACGGCTGGCACAGGTTCTCGTCCCCCACGATCGAAACCTCCTTGGGGGATTTGAACGCGGCCTCTCCGGGATAAAGCAGGATGAGCGGAACGTTGGTCGTTTCCCGCCGCATTTTGAGCGCGTAACAGAACTTCTGATGGTCCTCGAAAAGGGCGTCCAGGATCACGAGGTACGCCTTGCCCGACTCGATCTTCCCCAGCGCGTCGGGAATGGAGGTGAAGACCTCGATCTCCCAGCCCGCGCTCTCGAAGTAGTACTCGAGCGTCTTGGCGAAGAAATCGCGCTCCGGCACGACGAGCATGATCGAAGACTGCTTGAAGGACTCCAGGCGCCGCGAAAGGTCGTCCGAGGGGGAGAAGACGATCCGCGCTTCCCCCGCCGGAGTGCGCACGGGACTCAGCGGGAGGAACGACACCGTCGAGGCTCCGGGGCGGATCAGGCGGTGCCCCTTAGGCTGCCGTTCGATCTTGGGCCGCTCGAAGCGGACCTCGAACACCCCGAGTTCGTCCAGGACGACGCGCTTGCCCGCCAGAAGTTCCTTCCGGGCCGCCTCCAGAACGGCGTCCACCATCCCGCGCACGCGCGCCTCGTGCGTCTCCCCCAGGCGCGCGCACACGTCCCCCACGAGGTTCGCCTTGTACATGGAGGGCACGGGGCTCCCGTCCGCGGCGGCCAGGGAGAGCGTCCCGAAGCCGGGAAGCGTCACTTCCTTGGACGCCCCGAGCGCCTCCCGGACGGCCGCCACGAGCGCTTCCACGAAGCGCGATCCGCGCTCCTCGCTCACGGAGAGGCTGGAGCTCAGGGACTTTGTCAACTCGTTCAGCTTGACCTCGGCCATATCCCGGCTCGCGCTCCGAACCCTGCCCCCCGGAGAACCGTCCGACGCCCCGGCCCGTTCACGGCGTCCGCGCCGTCTCCATCTCGCGGGCCTTCCGGACCAGCTCCGCCTCGGTGATCAGCCCCTTTTCGATCAAGAGCGGAATGAGGGCGTCGCGAAGCTTTTCCGCGGAAGGCCTTTCCGCGCGCGGCCCCTCCAGGTCCCGAAGAAGCTGCTCCCGCGTCTTCTCCTTGACGGGCGCCGGACCCTCTTCCCTGGCAAAAAATTCCTGGATGCAGCGCAGAATCTGCGACCGCGGCGCCAGATTCATCTCGATCCGGCTGTCCACCGCCAGCTGGATCTCCTCGATCGCCTCGTAGTCGAAAGGATCCGAGGTCGCCACCGTCAGGACCCCGTCATGGTAATGAATGGGAACCACGTGGTGCTTCTCGATGAGCTTCCGGGGAATCCGCTTGACGAGGTTCTCCGGAATGACGAGCTCGGCGAGGTTCACCACGGGCATGCCCTGCTGCCGGGCGATGAAGTGCGTCAGCGTCTGGTCCTCGATGAACCCCAGTTTCACGATGATCGCCCCGAGCTTTCCCCCCACCGCCTTCTGGAAATCCGACGCCATCTTGAGCTGCTCGGGCGTCAAAAGATTGGCCTCGACCAGCATGCGGCCCAGGCGGCTTCGGTCTTCCATAGGCAGAAGAAGAGTCGCGCGGAACTCTCGCGGTTAAGTCTATCCCCGCCTGGAAAGCTTTGTCAAGGCCCGGAAAACCGGCCTACCGAAGGCGGGCGCCCAGACGGCTCTCCAGAGCCCGGAGCACCGCCTGAACCGCCGCGTCGGCCTCCTCGCTCGTGAGCGTCCGGTCGGCCGCCCGGAACAGCATCGAGAAGGCCCACCCCTTATGTCCCGGCGGGATGGGCTTGCCCCGGTACTCGCTCAGGAACCGCAGGCGTTCCAGCGTCGCCGGGGCGGCTTCGCGCACGACCGCTTCGACCTCTTTCCAGGTCACCCCGTCGCTCAGCACCACCGACAAATCCCGCTCCACGGGCGGACGCCGGTTGAACTCCCGGTACGGGCGCGCCAGCCGCGCCGCCGGAACGAGCGCCTCGAAGTCGATCTCGGCCACGCCGGCCGCCGACCGAAGCCCTGAAAGCTCCGGCGCCGCCAGGCCCACGTAGCCGACCGTCTTGCCTCCCAGCACCACCTCCGCCGACGCCCCGGGGACCAGGAACGGAAAGTCGCGCGGGCGCAGCTCCAGCGCGATCCCCAGGCGCTCGAAGAGGCGCTCGAGAAGTCCCTTGACCGCAAGCGGGTCTCCCGGCGCGGCCACGCCCAGCACGGTCTTTTCCCCGTACCCCGCCGCTTCCTTCCGATAAATCCGCGCGATCTCGAAGACCGGCCGAAGAGGTTCCTTGTACGACTCGTTGGTCTCGAGCACGCCCAGAAGCCCGGGCGCCAGGGACGCCCGCAGCGTGCGGTCCACCTGCCCCTGCGGATCCCGCAGCGGAACGAGCGGTCCGTCCGTCCAGAAGGGCGCCCGGTTGGGTTCTCCCGCGGCCGCGAAGCTCCACGTGAGCGCTTCGTAGGCCCCGAGTCCCGCGAGCGTCGAGCGCGCCGCCTCGCGGACCTGCTCCTCGGGCGGATCGACGGGAACCGCCTGCGGCAGGCGCGTGTCGCAGGGAACGGCGTCGTAGCCCTGAACGCGGGCGACTTCCTCGATGTAGTCCGCCTCGAGGCGCAGATCGCGCCGGCCGGGGGGCGCCGCGACTTCGAACGCCCCCTCCCGCTCCGCCACGGAGCATCCCAGACTCTCGAGGATCTGGCGGACCCGGGCCGGCGGGACCTCCATCCCGAGCACGCGGGAGATGCGCGCCGGACGCACCCGGGCGACCGGACGCACCGGCCGCGGCCCGCCCGCCTCGAGGACCCCCTCCAGCGCCGCGCCGCCGGCCGTCTCCAGAATGAGCTGGACGGCCCGGCGGGACGCCCACTCCACGCCGTCGTAATCCACGCCCCGCTCGAACCGGTACGACGATTCGGTGGACAGTCCGAGCCGCCGCGCCGTCCGGCGGACGGACACGGGATCGAACTGGGCGCTTTCGAGAAGCACGTCCGCGGTGTCGGGTCCGATTTCGGTTTCCCGCCCGCCCATGACGCCCGCGATGGCCACGGGCCGCTCGGCGTCCGCGATGACGAGCATGTCGGGGGAGAGAGCGTACTCGCGGCCGTCGAGGGCCGTGATCTTCTCCCCCGCGGCGGCGCGCCGGACGACGACCCGCCCTCCCTTCAGGCGGCGCGCGTCGAACGCGTGCAGCGGCTGGCCGCTCTCCAGAAGCACGTAATTGGTCACGTCCACGACGTTGTTGATCGGCCGGATCCCGGACGCCTCGAGGCGCCGGGCCATCCAGTCCGGAGAAGGACCGATCCGGACCCCCGCGATCGCCCGGGCCGTGTAGCGCGGGCAGAGGTCCAGCGCGGCCACGGAAACGGACCATGCGGCGTCCATCCTCCGCGCTCCCTCGGCGTACCGGGGCGCCGGGACCCGCACGGGGCGCCCCAGGAGCACTCCCACCTCGCGGGCCACGCCCAGGATCGAAAGAAGATCCGCGCGGTTGGAGGTGATTTCGAGGTCCAGAACATCCCCCTCGATCGCCTCGACTCCGACGCCCGCCTGAAGGAGGAGGCGCGCCGCCTCCTCGGGCGCCGCCGGGGCGTCCACGTATTCCCGGAGCCAGGACAGGGGAACCTTCATCTCAGAACTGCTCCAGGAACGCGAAGTGGTTCTCCGTGAAGCGCCGGATGTCCGGAATGCCGTACTTGAGCATGGCGATCCGCTCGACGCCCAGGCCGAAGGCGAACCCCGTGTGCTCCTCGGGATCGATGCCGCAGTGCTCGAGAACCTTCGGATGCACCATGCCGCTGCCCAGGATCTCCATCCATCCGGAACGCTTGCAGGCGGGGCACCCGCGCGCGCCGCAGATGAAGCACGAGACGTCCACCTCCGCCGAAGGCTCCGTGAACGGAAAGAAGCTCGGGCGGAAGCGGATGCGCGTCCGCGGTCCCCACATCGCCTTGGCGAAAAGGTCGAGCACCCCCTTGAGCTGAGCGAAGGTGACGTCCCTCCCCACCAGGAGTCCCTCCACCTGGTGGAACATGGGGGAGTGTCCGGCGTCGGGCTTGTCGGGCCGGAAGACCTTTCCGGGAGCCAGCACGCGGATCGGCGGCCGCCGCGCCTTCATCGTGCGGACCTGGACGGGCGACGTATGCGAGCGCAGGAGGTACGGCGGCTCGATGTAGAACGTGTCGAAGGCGTCCCGCGACGGATGCTCCAGGGGGATGTTGAGCGCCTCGAAATTGTTCTCCTCCGTCTCGATCTCGGGGCCCGTGACGACCTCGAACCCCAGGCGCGTGAAGACGCGGACGATCTCGTCCCAGGTTCGGTAGACCGGGTGGAGGCGGCCGAGCTCGGGGGCCCTTCCGGGAAGGGTGAGATCGACGACCGCGCGGGGGGAGCCGGCGGAGGCGCGGCCGCGGCGCAGTTCTTCGACGCGGCGTTCCAGCTCCTCCTTGAAGGCGTTGAGCTTCTGCCCGGCGGATCCCTTGCGGTCGGGCGGAAGACTCTTGAGAAGCCCGAACAGTTCGCGAACGCGCCCGTCGCGGCCCACGTACCGGTTGCGCAGCTGCTCGGGAGAAAGCCCGGCGGCGTCCTTTTCGAACGCCCGGCGGACCTCCTCGATGGCCGAATCGAGATCCATGGGAGCCAAAAGGCCGCAGATCGCTCTACGGCCTCGGGAATCCTTTTCCTCGGGAAATCGGGGGCGTCCTACGCCGGAGCGGGCGCGGCCGCCTCCAGCGCCTTCCGGGCCGTCTGGACCAGTTCGTCGAAGGCCTTGGGTTCCGACAGCGCCAGTTCCGCCAGGGCCTTGCGGTTGAGCGCCACGTTGGCCCGGCGCAGGCCGTTGATGAACCGGTGATACGGAATCCCGCGCTGCTCGCAGGCGGCGTTGATGCGCACGATCCAGAGCGAGCGGTAGTCCCTCTTCTTGATCTTGCGCCCAAAGTAGCCGTAGCGCCCGGCGCGCATGACGGCTTCCTTGGCGGCGCGGTGAAGTTTCCCGCGCCCGCCCCGGTACCCCTTGGCGCGTTTAAGGATCTTCTTGATGCGGCGCTTGCGGTACGGGCCGCTGGATTGGCGAGGCATGGCGTCTCCTTAGTCGTGAATCATCTTGCGAATGTCGGCCGCGTCGTGCTTGCCGTCGAAGGCCCTCCAGCGGCGCATCTGCCGGCGGCGCTTGGAGCGCTTGCCGGAAAGAAGGTGGCTCTTGCCCGCCGGGCGGAAAAGCACCTTCCCGTTGGCCGAGATCTTGAACCGCTTCTTGGCGGCCTTGTTGGTCTTGAGCTTAGGCATGCGTTCCTCCTTGGGCCTGCGTGGGCGAAGGCGCGGAGCCGGCGGACGCCTCTCCGGTCGCGGGGGCGGTCGGCGGCGGCGCGGCGGGCGCGGCGGCCGGC
>DATLZA010000060.1 GCA_035574235.1 Planctomycetota bacterium
TGTTGACCCGCAAGGCCGACGACTTTGTGGATGAGGCGGCGAAGCTGCTCTCCCGCATGCGCACGGGTAAGGGCCTCAGACAAATGCTCAAGCCTCATCATCACGATTCGGTGCGCAAGAAATTAATCAGTTCTGCTTAGAACCATCATGATCGGGATGATCGGCAACAAGTGACGCAGACCAATATTAATGTTTGAGCCGCACGCTACAACGCCGTAGACGATGACCGGAATAACAAGAAAGTGCAGCTTGCGCAAACTGTAGTGAGTTGGACGGATCGCATGCCAGAGGCCAAGCCCAGTTAACATAACCGCCGAAACGGGCGTCTTTACGAGATAGGCGAACGGAAAGTACCACCACCAACCCGTAGAGGAATGCCGGCCAAGGGCATATGCAGCCCTACCCTGCGCGTTTTCGAACATGTAGCCAAAGCCGTACAGATACGATTCCGGAAGAACCCGGTACTTGCGCGCGGCGCTAAGAATCCCGCCGACGAGCGACCCTTCTGTGCCTTTAGAATCCCATGAGAACTCAAAGTCGCCTCTCGCCGCAGCCTTGTAGCGAAATCCGTACGAGGCCCAGATGACCAAGAACACGCACGCTGCGACGGTGGCCAAGTACCCCATCCAGCGAGCCCAGGTTCGGAGATGAAGAGGCAGTGATTCGCCCGGCTTCGTCTTCCGGCCCTGAGCCCAACGAATCACCAAGAACCAGGCCATGGCCGGAATAATAAGGACGGCGCTATACTTGACGGCGAGCGCACCTCCCAGCACCGCTCCGGCCGCGGCCGCCCGGCTAAACGATGGCGTTTCGGAAAGCCTCCAGAAACCTGCGATCGCCAGGAGCGTCATTGCAGCCAGAGGGACGTCCGTCGTCACAAGATGTCCATGCCCCAGGGGCCTGCTCCCCAAAATTAGGGCCACGTGAAATCTCAGTGTTAAGATCCTCCGACCGGCAGAGGAGGATCGATGAAGCAGAAGCGGTTCAGTGAGGAGCAGATCGTCCGGATCCTGAAGGAAGCCGAGACGGGGCAGATGCCGATCGTGGAGATCTGCCGGAAGCACGCGATCTCGGAGTTCACGTACTACAGGTGGCGGCGGAAATACCAGGGCCTGACGATCTCGGAAGCGCGTCGGCTGAAGGAGCTGGAGAAGGAGAACACGCGGCTCAAGCAGCTCCTGGCCAACCGGGACCTGGAGATCGACGCGATCCGGGAGGTGCTCCGAAAAAACTCGTGACGCCACGGCACAGGCGGGAGGCCGTGCGGATGCTGATCGAGCAAGGGCTTTCCGAGCGGCAGAGCTGCGCCGTGGCCGAGATCGCCCGATCGGTTTATGACTACGTGTGCGACGAAGAGGAAGACCGGAACCTCGTGCGCAAGATCCGGGCGATCGCCCGGAAGCACAAGCGGTACGGCTATCGACGTGTGTGGACGCTGTTGAGGCGCGCGGGGATGAAGGTGAACGAGAAGCGCGTGTATCGCCTCGGGAAGAAGCTGGGCTTGGTGCTATCGAGAAGGCCGTCGCGGAAAAGGGTTCGCAGAGGCGGCCAGGTGCCGCTGAAAGCCCTTTATCCGCGGCACGTCTTTACGTACGACTTCATGCAGGACCAGACTGCCGACGGAAGGATGCTCAAGATCCTGACCGTGGTGGACGAGTTCACACGCGAGTCGATCGCGATCCGCGTCGAGCGAAGGATGCCGGCGGCGGTCGTGATCGAGGTCCTTCGGGAGGCCTTCCGAAGATACGGGGCGCCGGAGTTTCTTCGATCGGACAACGGCCCGGAGTTCATCGCCGAGGCGGTGCAGTCGTGGCTTGCCCAGCAGGGGACGAAGACCCACTACATCGATCCGGCGAGCCCGTGGCAGAACGCGTTCGGGGAGAGTTTCAACGACAAGCTGCGCCAAGAGTGTTTGAATTTGGAAGTGTTGGAGACGTTGGAAGAGGCGAAGGTCGTGATCGCCCGTTGGCGGCGCGGGTACAATGGCGAACGTCCTCATTCGAGCCTGGGGTACCGGACTCCGAAAGAGTTCCGGGCGAAGTGGGAGAAGGAGTTTTCCTCTTCGCGCGCCCCGGGCTCGCTTCGCTCGCCTAGGGTGAGGGCGCGCGAAGAGGAAAAACTATTGGTTTAAAAAGGAGCGGGACTACGTTTAGCCGGTCGGAAGACTGAGATATCCGCTGGCCCTAAAAATGGGGAGCACCTGGCCCCTACAAGCGCGCCCAAGGCCTGCGGCAGGTTCCCGGGAAAATGAGTCTCCCTACCAGGAATCTAGCATGCTTTAGGGCACCTATCAACTTCGGGTTATCGGAGCTGAGCGAGGTCCATGCCTTCGATCGAACGCGGATCTCGAAGCACGACCGCGCCCCCGCTACGCGGGGCGGCACCGTGCCGATTCGAACCACCTCACTCCACCCGGCACGGGTGGCGTGCGTCCCCGAAGGGGTTCGCCGAGCAAGCCCGGGAAGCTTGCCCAGGAGCAGCTTAACATACCGATCAGGGAGATCGGGCGGGGCTTCGGTCGCCGTCAGGCGATCGCGCGTGTCCACCGCGCCCGGTCGTCGCGACGGCAGGTACAGCAAGGAAAGGGCTCCGCCAACCGATTGAGACGGCCCTGCGGAGTACTGCCCATCCCCTCATATGGATGATCGTAATCACCTTCCGCGGATTTCTATCCGTAAGTGTCGCCAATTAACTTAAGGGCAACGTTACAGTTCGGGCAACGGGCTTTGACGAATTGCTCAATCTCGTTTCCCCAGAGGAGACTAATTGCGCTCAAGCCCAGAGCCACGAGTGGATTGGACAGTCGGATACCGAAAAGAATCGCCACAACGACGCCGAGGCCCTTCACCGTACCTGTGGCTGTTACGTCGTACACCAACCGACACGCCTCACATCGAGCATATGCCTTCGCCATAAGATCACCCTTTCAATCGTTACGGCTGGAATTCCATTCGCTTGGCCGACGACGAGGGAGCTCAGCCCATAGGCTTCTCCTTTCGCCTCGCACGTTTGCCGTTGCGCGAATGCTGCTGATTTCGGCCGCGGCGTGCCTTCTCCGCCGCCGTATGGCAAATGACCGTCCCCGGATGCCCTCCGGCCTCGCCCAGACCTACCAGTTGGCCAAGAGCACAGTCGGATCGACAACTGCCGTGATCAAGATCAACATGGCCAGTAACGAAGTGATAATTCTGGCCACCGGGATTTCCTATTCCGCTCGGGGCGACGACCAACGATAGAAACTGCAGAATCTCTAGAGACGCGGTTGCAACGCTAAAGGCGAAGACGTTCTGTCGGCTTTTCACCGGATGGTCGCTCGGAAGCGATTGGATGTACGTCGGATCCTCAAAATGTCCCTCGCGTTCGGCCTGCACCAGGCCTGCATCGTACTGCGCGAGACACTCTAAACAGCGCCTGCCGACTGTGGCGATGTGAGCCTTCCAATCCGCCCCGCGCATCCTCCCGCTCGGTTTTCGGGAGACATAAATCCCCCCATCTACCACTGGGATCAGATGCGCGTACGCGATGAAGTTTAGGACGCTTCGCGGCCAAGGCCGATCGACACAGCTGAAAAGAACGTCGCAGTCGAGAGCGATCCTGTAACCATCGTCCTCGCAAACGCTCAGTTCGTGCTCATTCGCCTCGAACTCTTCAATAACTGCGCTCTTTCGGATCGCTTCCGCCGAAATCGAAACTTTAGAGCGATGAGCCTCGGCGTCCATCGGATATGCGTGCAGCGTGCGGTCGAGGTTGAACCGCTCAATGGACTCGAAGTCGATCAACTCGATCCTGCTAATTCCGGAGCGTGCCAATGTTTCAGCGATAATGCTTCCCACACTCCCCAACCCCACGATACCTACACGGATGCGGCTAATGATTCCCTGGGTTGCCGGGCCCCAAGCAGAAATTGTCCTATCGAGCTGCTGCCCGAACTTCGGCGTTGGAAGCAGATGTTCGGCGAGTGTGATAGCAAGTCTGTCGCCAATGACCCGAACGCTCTCACACCAACTATGGATATAGGTTCGCCGCCCGGTGCGATTCCAGAAGCGCGCACTCCAGGCACCATCGAGCGCGCCGAGGGTAAGCCCAAGCAGGGGGAGTCCCGTGGCCGAAAGAACCGCCGGTGCCATCCCCTTTTCGGCTTCCACATCAGGGCGGCTCATATTTTGCCAACCCTGCCAGGGATGACTATGCATGAACGCAAGACCCCCACCCGCCTTCAGCGCCGCGGAAAGTGCCCTTTCGAAAAATCCCGGATGGAATTCGGCATTCCCATGTACGGACCTATCACCTTCCTCAGGAAGAACGACTGAATGAAGAAGAGCTGTAATGCGCCGCTTACCGCGGCTGGGGTACCAAATTCCGAAGCAGAGATCCTCCTGGCCGTCTGACCGCGCCAAATGGGCGATGGCGGCCTCGTGCACCGCTTCCGTCAACGCCGTGCTATACCTCATCACATCGTCGCAAAGAGGTGATTGATAAACGCAAGGTACGCCTTTACAGTCCGACCGTCTTTGCCCCAGTTGGTGTACGGTCGGCTCAGATACTGCCAATCGGAACCAAAATCACTTGCGGCCACCCGACCCGGGTGGGAATCCGCGCTGGGGTTAAGCGGAAAAAGGCAAGGTGAAAGATGTGGCCCGCTCGGCGGAATCCTTGGGAATTCGGGAGGCGCCACGAAGCCGAGAAAGATCTCCGTCCCGATAAACCGGCCGGCCATCACGATATAGCGAAAGACAGTACGCGCATCGCGCCTTTCCTCGGGCTTGTACCCAAGGAGACGGAGCTCTGTCTCGAACTGCTCCCGGCCTTCCACTAGGACACCGGTACAGGACCGATGAAGGCCGTAATGAATTTCTGCTTCTCGTGGATTTGAATGGGCTCGTCCATCTTGTCTTTGTAGGAGGTCTGATCTTTGCCCCGAATCTCGATGAGATACCTCTGCTCAGGGTCGAGTCCGGCGTTCTTGACGATTTGGCGAGGCGTCAACTGGTGGGATGAAGTCTCCTGCGGCTCACCGTCCACCGTGTAGTCGAACACGACCCCCTGCCCCTTCTCGTTCGCACTGGACATATTCGAATCCTCCATACTGTTGTAATTCTACAACAACACCTGGAGGCCTGTCAAGGAGCCGTTGTATTTTTTCTACAACGCCCGGAAGTGCCGATTGGCGCTATTTTTTCGAATAACGCTTGCCTTTTTGTCGGCTCAGTGTAGTATCTTGAATACAACACTTCTCCCCAACGTTATCGGGATAGAGGACTAGCCTATGGCAAAAACTGGTAAGTTTGGGGCCTTCTTCAAGGAATGCCGAATTGCCTTGGGCATCACCCTGCGGGAATTTTGCGAGAAGCACGGCCTGGACCCGGGGAATCTGAGCAAGCTGGAAAGGGGTCTACTGCCGCCTCCGCAATCGCGCGAGAAGCTCGAGGAATATGCCGCGGCACTTCAACTGAAGAAGGGCAGCACCCAATGGCGCGACTTCTTCGATTTCGCCTTCGTGGAACAGGGCCGAATCCCGGACCATGTAATGGCGAAAGAGGAGTTGGTGAAGCGACTTCCGGTCCTATTCCGCACCATGGCTGGGAAGCGGGCTACGCCCAAGCAGCTTGACAAGCTCGTCAAGATGCTTCAGGATCCGTAACGCGCCATTTGGCGGAGAGAGGGAGGGGTATGGGGAAACTCCCCGTACCGGTGCTGTCCTACAACGCAATCGCGCGGGAAGCCAATAACTTCCTGCGCCAGCACCACCCTTCAGGCTCCATCCCTATCCCCATTGAAGAGATCATCGACCTCAAATTAAAGCTCGATATCTTTCCGATGCCGGGACTGCTCAAATCGATCGACATTGACGGGTTTACGACCTCGGATCTGAAGTGCATCTGCGTCGACGAATTCGTCTACTCCAGCCGGCCCACCCGCTATCGGTTTACGCTGGCGCATGAGTTGGGCCACATCATCCTGCACCAGAAGATCTTCGAACTCGCCAAATTCCGCACCGTGGCAGAATGGAAACGGTTCTACAAGAACATTCCGGAGGAAGATAGAGGCTGGCTGGAGTACCAAGCCTACGCCTTTGGTGGCTTGGTACTCGTTCCATCGGCCGCTCTTGGCCCAGAATTCGAGAAGTGCGTGGCGACTGTGAAGCGAAAGGGCGGGGCTCTACTGAAGGATGCAGAGGTCACCCAATACTTTGTCGAGGACTGTCTTGCCGATGTGTTCCAGGTATCTCGCGAAGTCATCTCCAAGCGCCTCGTCAAAGACGGGCTGGATCGCCAAATTCCAGGCGCGAGGAAGTAGCAAGGAGATCGGACCAGCCCCCCGCCCCTCCTTTAGAAGGGACTGTCAACACTGAACTTGCCGTTTGGAACTCGTGACGGGTGGAGGTGGCTTGCGACAGCGTCGGACAATCGGAGGTGAGCGAGGTTCGTGCCGTCGATAGAGCGTGGCTCCCGGAGGAACTCCGCGCCCCCGCGACGCGGGGCGGCACCGTGCCGATTTCGCCAACCGCATGCCACCCGGCACGAGTGGCATCCCTCCCCGAAGGGGTTCGCCGAGCAAGGCCGGGGTGCTTGCCCAGGAGGAGCCTACCACCCCGACAAGGAGTCGGGCAGGGCTTTGGCCGCCCGAGGGCAGCCGCGCGTGTCCGCCGCGCGCGGTCATCGCGACCGCAGGTACTGCAAGGGAAAGGGGCTCCGCGGACCGGTCGAGACGGCCCTCCAGAGTACGACAGGAATAGCTTTCTCGGTCTCGTCAATCTGCACGGATTGCCGTAACAGGCGGTTTATCGCGTTTTACGGCCTCCAGCGGCCGGGGCGCGGCGCGTCAGTGTTGACGGAGCGCCAACACTAACGCGCCGCGCCGACGACCGACGCGGCGGGCACCACGCGCTTCCGTCACCGGAGCCTTCGCCACCGTACCCTTGGCTCGCGAACACGTTCGCGGGTGGTCCGAGGTCACGATGGCAAGCCGGATTATCGGGTGCGGCAACGGGGCTGGGGGATGGGTTTGGTGGAGGGTGGCGTTCGGGCCATTCGTCCATCCTGCGGGCAAGACGGGCGAGCGGCCCGGCCCCGGCACCTGCGCCGGGGCCAGACCCTCGTTGAGCTACTGACCGTTGTTCCGCCAGATGCCAGTGTCCTTCTCGGCTTCGCTGACCATCGTCTGGAATCGCCGCCAAGCGGCACGACCGTCGCCGAAGCGGACGAGTTCCTGGAGCTGGCGCTCCGTGAAGTACCGGAGGTACTGCGGCTCGTGGTGCTGCCGAAGGAAAGCCTTGATCGGCTCAGGCAGCTCCAGGAGCTTGATGTATCGCCCCACCCGGTTGACCGGCTCCCCGAGGAGGAGAGAAAGGCCCCGGAAACTACGCATCCGGCGCTCCTTCATCTCCCGGGCGTAGAACTCGGCCCGTTCCAGGGGGGTCTTCTGGCGCTTGAGGACGGTCTGGTACTGCTTCCAGACCTTCTTGTCGATGCTGCCCAACCCCTTGAGGACACCGGGTTTGGGCCCGACGACGAACTCCTTGCGCCGGTCGACCGACCGGCTATAGTAGGGCGTGATGTCCCGGAGGGGACGGCCCTCCGACAGGGGAGGTTGTTTCGTCGGGAGTAGCCGAAGGCCCACCATCCCGACCCCGCCGGGCGCTTCCGGACGATCTTCCGGCAGATGGCTCGGATCTCGTTCCCGGCGTCATGGCCGGGCGGCGCGGAGCGCGGCCGGCGATCCTCTCCGCGCGGGGGTCTCTCGGAAAGGCGGAATTCCTGGAGCTCAAAGACGCTCTCGGGTTCGCCCAGGGCGACCTGAGCGTCCACGCCCGGAAGCTCGAGGATGACGGCTCTCTCGCCGTCGTCAAGGACTTCGTCGGACGCATGCTCCGCACCACGTTCAAGATCAACCCGGGGGGCGGCAGGCGCTCGTCCGCCATATCCGTCCGCTGAAGAAAATCATGGGAGCGCGGCGGTCTCCCTCCGAGGAGGCGTTCGACAGGCCGCGGGAGATCCTTCGCTGAGATCACGGTTCACGGTGCCCCTGCGGCCCCCGCGGGCCGGTTCAAGCGGCCACGCAGGGTAAGCCCCACGTCCCCGAACCCCGCCCCAAGGACGCCCCCGTCACGGAGAGGGGAAAAATCCCAAGTACACGTTCGCCACCGCGAGGCCGTTGTGCACGAAATGGGCGAACATCGGCGGATAGAGGCTCCCCGACCGCTGCCGCAGCCATCCGAAGTACAGCCCGAGCGGCACGTGCGTGAAAAGCGAAAGCACCGAGAGGTGCAGAATCGCGAAGCCCACCGACGAGAGGACCAGCGCCTCCCCCTTCCCCACATACCTCTCCAGCACCCCATAGACCACACCGCGGAAGGCCACCTCCTCGAGGACAGGAGGAACGACACAGATCAAAAGAAAGACCCAGACGAAGCCCTCCTCCTGGAGCGACAGCATCCTGTCCGCCGCCGGCAATCCGAACAGCGCCTGCATCCCGGAAACGAAGCCGCAGACGAAGGCGAAGACCACCGCTCCGACCGGCACGAGCGCCAAGTATCCCCGCAGGCCGAATCCCGGAGCGCTGAAGAGCCCTTCCAGCGCCCTTCGGTGGCGGCGCGCCGCGGCGGCCGTGGCCGCCCCCATGAGGACGTCGCCCGCCAGAAGCGCCCTTCCCTCCGTCCCCCCCAACCGCGCCACCAGAGCCGTCACGGCCTGCACGCCCAGGAGAACCGCGTAGAAAACGATAACGGTCCGGATCTCCCGCCACTCGACCTCCGCTCTCCGCAGGCGCTCGAGGAGCGTGTCCTCGACCCGGGGCGGCGGATCCCCCGTGCGATGCCCGCAGTGGGCGCAGAACAGCCCTCCGGGCTTCAGCGGATGCGCACAGGCGGCGCAAGCAACCGGCGGCGGGCCGGGTTCGGGATCCGACGCGTCCATCGACTCAGGCAAGCTCGCCGGAAATCCGGCGCGCGCGATACCCGGCCGAGACGGCCGTCAGCAGACCCCCGACGACGATGATCTTGATGAGGATTCCTTGGTAGAGGGTCTTGGGCTCCACGATCGCGCTCACGACCACCACGGTCAGGAAAATCAGAAGCGCGCTCAGCGCGGCCGCGAAAGCGTTCCGCCGGGCCCATATCCAGAGGCCGAAGTAGACGGCCGTCAACACGAGGTTCACGACCAGATTCGCCACAACCATGCGCCGGTCGTATTCCACGGCCTCCGCCCACGTCATGCCGATGCGCTCTTTCATCACCCGGTCGCGCTCTTCGGGATCGATCCCCGCCATGGCGGCCTCGGCATTGCGGATCTGGGCCTCCACCTGAGACTTCTGGACCATGTAGATGACGACGCCGCTCACCAGCGTCAGGATGGCCACCGCCAGAATATAGCGGCGCCCCTTCCGCGCCGCTTCAAGCTGTCGGCCCCCTTCTCGAAGAGCCTGCGCCCGAACGGCGGCCTCCTCGAGCTCCTCCGGCGACGTTCCGACCCTGTGGCCGCACCGGGCGCAGAAGTTCTCACCCTCGGCGACCGCCGAACCGCATTCCGGACAGTTCATGACCGGAATTCTATCCCGACGGAACCCCAACGGGTCGGAAAATCGTCGCACGTCCCCACCCCCGGACGAGCGAAGCGAACCCGGGGCGCTTGCCCAGGAGATCGGGAGCTCTTCGGGGGCGATGGCGCTCCGCGCCCCGAGGCACGGGGGGACGGAGGCTCCCGTCCACGGCGTCCCACCCTGCCGGCCGATTCCCCCCTCCCTTACGGCTTCTCAAGAAGAAGAAGATGGGCGTCGCGCCCTCCCCCGGGCTCCTTCTGAATCGCATTGAGCACCGGCGTGGGAGTGGCCTCCGGCTCATCGTCGCGCCCCTTCGTGCGGCCCACGACGACGATCCCCCGCCCCGTCGGCCAGAGGCGCGCATTCTCGTATCCGGGCAGGTAACTCGAGAAAAGGAGATTCTCGAACCCGGCGTCATAAACGACGACGCATTCCCCGCCGTACCCCCGCCCGCCGCCGGGATAACGGTAGAAGGCCCCCGGCGTCTGCACCAGGACCGAAGCCGCCGAACCCGCCACCGCCACCGCCCCGTCCGGACAAACCTGGATCTGCCGGATCCGGGCCCCGTTCGGAGACCCCGCCTTGCGGGCGTCGCTGAAATCAGCCGGAAAATAGGCGACCCAAAGAACGTGCGACTTCGCCTCGAGCGACGAACCGTCGATGCGGACGATGTGCGCCAGCGAATTGGCGCCCTTCATTCCGGAGCCGTCCATGCTCCACGGGGCCGGCGGCACGCCGCGCGCCGCGTCCGTCGGCTGACGCGCAAAAACGCTGTTCCCGCCGTCGGACCACCCGCCGACATAAAGATCCCCGTCCGGTCCCCGGTCGAGCGCCCGAACCGACGAGTCCGCCACAAGACCCTGCAATCCTGGGGTCACACCGTCCCGGAGACTCCGGGGCGCCCATTCCCAGAGCTTCCACACCCTGCGTCCTTCCCGATCGAACTTGTAAAGATACGGCTGCCTCCAGGGCTCCTTGCCGGTGTGCGTGTTCCGGTCGCCCCCGAAATAGGCCGATCCGTCATCCGGATCCACCGCCAACCAACGGGCCTGCCCTCCGCCGGCCATTTCGGAAAGACGCTTCCAGGAGGATCCGCCGGGAGCCACCTGAATCAACCCCCGCACGTCCGCGTACACGAAGCCCTCGCGATCCGTCCAGATTTCTTCCGGCGGACGCCCCGCTCCCTCGAAAACCCAGGCCCACTCGGCCTTCCCTTCAAGGGACATCCGGCAGATGAAAACGTCCCCCGGACAGGACACCCCTTCGTACTCATAAGGCCCCGTCGTCCGTGACGCGTTCTTTCCGGGCGGCTCGGACGCCGGGGGGACCGTCCGAACGGTCGGCGGAACGGCGCGGAAGGCGGCCGTCGCCCGCCCGGCCAGAAGAAAGGCGCGGCCGTCGGAACTCACCGTCGCCGCGCTCAAACTCGCCACCCCCCAGTCGAATCGAAACACCTTCCGCAGGTGCGAGGCATCCGGGGCGTAGAGCGCCACCATGCCGGCGATGTCGGGATTCTCGGGACGCAGGAACGGGCGGCCCCGGGAATCCGTCCCGAAAGCCTTCAATCCCCTGTGTTCTCCCCGCCCCCACACGACGGCCGGAACCGGAAACGAAGGACCCCACGCGTTCCCGAAGGCGACGATCGTGCCGTCCCCAAGAACCCGGACGGCGAAGAATTCTTCATCGGAGGGGCCGCCCAGATAGGTGGCGGCGACCGGCTTCATCTTGGGGCCGCGGCTCGCCCGCTCCGTATATCCCTCGAAGCGCCCCTTCCGGCGGACCTCCTGACCGGCCTGCGGGGCCGCAAAGGCGACCGCCGCCCCGAAAACCAAACATCCGATTCCGACCTGCCTCATGCGATCCCGTCTCCTCATCGCCGCCCGAATCCGCCGGCGATCGCGATCGATGAACCCTCCTGAAGACTTCTCTAGGACGATATTCGGAGATCGCCGATTCCTGACAGGGAAACCGCGGAACGTCAGGGCGCAGGATACCGTCGGCGCTGGCGCCGGAACCGCACGCGCCCGCAGGCCGGACACCGCCACTTCTCCTGCTTGTGCGGCCGGTGACGCTCGCACCGCATCTTCGCGCGACATCGTGGACAAACCATCGGGCCCCCGTATAATGCCCCCCATGGCCGACGCCGTCCGGGAGCTTCCCTCCGAGGAAAAAGTCCGCGAGCTGACCGCGAAACCCGACCTCACCCCCGAAGAGGCCAACCGCTACGGCGACCTTTTCTTCGAAGCCGGCAAGTTTCCCCAGGCCATGATGTTCTACGAGCGCTCCCGCGATCCCGAACGGCTTGCCCGCGTCAAACGGCTCGCCGTCGAAAAGGGCGACGCCTTCCTCCTCCACGGCGTCACCCGCCTGGTCCCGGATCTGGTCAGCCCCGAGGAATGGAAAGCCGCCGGCGACCGCGCCTTCCAGGCCGGCAAGTTCCTCTTCGCCCGCGACTGCTATGAAAGGGCCGGCGACGCCGAACGCGCCCAGGCCGCCCGCGAGGCGTGGCTGAAGATCTTCGCGGCCTGATCAGCCGTTGACGAGTTCCCCGGCCCGCCGGGCCGCCCGCACCACCGTCTTGATCAGCGTCACCCGCAGGCCCCCCGCCTCGAGCTCCAGCAGCCCGTCGATCGTGCAGCCCGCCGGCGTCGTCACCACGTCCTTGAGCTTGGCCGGATGCTCCCGGGTCTCCAGCACCATTCGCGCCGCCCCCAGCATGGTCTGCGCCGCCAGCTCCGTGGCGATCTCCCGCGGCAGCCCTGCCGCCACGCCGCCCTCCGCCAGCGACTCCAGCGCCACGTACATGAACGCCGGACCGCTCGCCGAAAGCCCCGTCACCGCGTCCATGTACTTCTCGTCCAGCACCAGCACCCGCCCGAGGGCCGAAAAAATCTCCTCCGCCAGCGCCAGATGCTCCCGCTTCGCGTGCCGCCCCGCGCAGATCCCCGTCATCCCCGCCCGCACCAGACACGGCGTGTTCGGCATCGTCCGGATCACCGGCACCCCGTCGCCCAGCCCCCGCTCGATGAAGGCCGTCGTCACGCTCGCCGCGGTCGAAATCACCACCTGCCGGCGCCCCACCGCCTTGCGGATCGCCCCCAGCACCTCCTTCATCGCCTGCGGCTTCACCGAAAGGATGATCACGTCTGCCTCGCGCGCCGCCGCCGCGTTGTCCGTGGTCATCCGGATCCCGTGGAGCTTCCCCTTTCGCTCGCACGTCTCCCGATGCTTGGCCGTCGCCACGACCTGCGACGGCGACACGACCTTCGCCTCGAGCAGAGCCTTGACGAGCGTCTCCCCCAGCTTCCCCATCCCGAGCACCGCGATCTTCTTCCTGCCGAGCATCCTGCCCTCCGGTATTGGCGAGCGCCAAATCGTAGCACAACCCCCCCGCCCCGGGAAGGCCGGAGAACGCCGCGCCGGACCCGCAGTATAATAATCAGCCCCCCATGAACGCGAAGCCGCTGGCCGCCGGAGCCGTCGCCGTCCTCCTGGCCGGGTGCCCCTCCCCTTCGCCCGCGCCGGCGCCCGCCGCGCCCCCCGGCTTTCACCAGCCCGATCCCGTCCTCCTCCCCAATCTCTTCCTTTGGACCGACACCTGCAACGTCTGGATCCTTCGGGACGGCGAAAACGCCCTCCTCATCGATCTCGGAGACGGAAGCGTTCTCGACCGCCTCGGCGAGATCGGCGTCCGAAACGTGGAATGGGTCCTTTTCACCCACCACCATCGCGAACAGGTCCAGGGCGCCCCCCGCCTGCGCGGTCGGGGCGCACGCCTCGCGGGCCCCGAAGCCGAACGCGAGCTCTTCGAACAGCCCGCCACGTTCCGCCGCATGAACGTGCGCCTCGGCGACCGGTACACCGTCCACGGCTCCAGCTACGTCCGCCCCCCGGTCGAGCCCATCCCCCTCGACCGCGGCCTGCGGCGCATGGATACCTTCTCCTGGCGCGGCCGCGAATTCTGGTGCCTGGAAACCCGCGGCAACAGCCCCGGCGCTCTGTCGTACCTCCTCCGCGAAAACGGCCGCTGGCTGGCCTTCTCCGGCGACGTCATGCTCGAGGGCGCCCGCCTGCACACCTGGTTCGACTCCGAATGGGACTACGGCTTCGCCGCCGGCCTCCACGCCCTGGCGGGATCGGCCGCGCTCCTGGAGGGATTCCAGCCCGCGTGGCTCCTGCCCTCCCACGGGCCCCCCGTCCCCGAGCCCGCCTCCCAGCTCGTGGAGTTCCAGAAGAAGCTGCGGCGCCTCGAGCGACTCCTCGTCCGCGGCTACGACGTCCACACGTTTTCCGCCGTCCACCAGGATCGCGTCTCCCGCCCCGCGGCCGTCCCCCACCTCTGGCGGACGCTTCCCCATCTCTACAAACTCCGAGGACCCAACTTCTTTCCCAACTTCAACGTCATCCTCTCCGACCAGGGCCGCGCCCTCCTTTCCGACTGCGGCCTTCTCGACGAAGCTCTCCTCGACCGCACGCTCGAGGGGATGCGCGGGACGCTCGGCCTGAAGGCGATCGACGCCGTCATCGTTTCCCACATGCACGGCGATCACTTCCTCCAGGCGCCCTATCTCCGCAAGAAATACGGCGCCCGGATTTGGGCCCTGGACCGAATGGGCCCCGTCTGCGAGCGCCCCGAACACTTCGACTACGCCGCGCCCATCCAGGCCTATGGGCACAAACTCGACGGACAGCCGATCGAACGCGTCTCTTTCGACCGACTCTTCCGCGACGGCGAAAGCTTCGAGTGGGAGGGCTTCCGGTTCACGATCGACTGGATGCCCGGCCAGACCGAGTTCGCCCTCGCGCTCCGGGGCGTCATCGACGGGAAAACCGTGGTCTTCACGGGAGACAACATCTTCGGCGATCCGGACAACCCCGACCACACCGGACACGAAGCGGTCGTCGCCCGCAACAGCTCGGTCCTCGAAGAAGGCTACATTCTCGGCGCCGAATACCTCCGCCGCGTGAAGCCGGATCTCCTCGTGGGAGGGCACTCCTACGTCATGGATCGCCCCACCGCCCTCATCGAACGATATCGCCGATGGGCCTACGCCCTGCGCGACGCCTTCCGCGAAACGCTCGCCGGCGACGACTACCGGTACGCCTACGACCCGTTTTGGGTCCGGGCGGAACCCTACCGGGTGCGGCTCCGCCCCGGAGGATCCGCCGAAATCGCGCTTCATGTGCGCAACTTCCGAACCCGCCCGCAGCGGCACCGCATCGTTCCTCACGCACCGCCGGAACTTTTCACGGAACCCCGCGTCCTCGAAGGGGAACTTGCGGCCGAATCGCGCCGCCCCTTCCCCCTCCGCGTGCACGCCTCTCCCGAGGCCTCCCCCGGCGTCCGCCTCGTGGCCTTCGACGTGACCCTCGACGGCCGCCGGTACGGCCCATGGTTCGATGTCATCGTCGAGATCCGCCCCTGACGCACGATCCTGGACCCCGCCGGAGGGCCGATCTATCATGGGCCCCGCCGTGTCGCGAACGGTTTTCCTGACCGCCGCCCTCCTGGCCCTTCCGCTCGGGGCCCAGGAGCCGCCCGCCGTCCCCGAGCGGATCCCGTGGACTTCCTCGCGCCTCACGGGATCTCCCGAGCCGCCTCCGCCCCTTCAGGCGGTGCGCGTCTTCCCCCACCTCTCCTTCCGCCGGCCCGTCCACCTCGTGCCCTTCCCCGACCACTCCCGCTACGTCCTCGTCGAGGAAGAGGGCAAACTCTGGACCTTTCGAAACGATCCGGCGTGCGAGAAACGCGACCTCCTCATCGACCTGCGCGCCGAGATCCGCGGCCTGGAACGCGTGGAGGGCTGCAAAGGGGTCGCCTCCAGCTATGCGCTCGCGTTCGATCCCGACTTCGCGCGCAACCGCCGGTGCTACGTCATGTACGTCCTGGCCTCGAAGGACCGCCGCCCTCTCCCCGAAGGCTCGCGCGTCTCCCGCTTCCGCGTCACCGACACCGACCCGCCGCGCCTCGACCCCGCCGGCGAAGAAGTCCTCATCACCTGGCTCGCCGGCGGTCACAACGGCTGCGACCTCCAGTTCGGAAACGACGGGTACCTCTACATCTCGACGGGCGACGCGACCGATCCGTCGCCTCCGGACCGGCTCCGGACCGGCCAGAACGTGAGCGACCTCCTCTCCTCGATCCTCCGCATCGACGTCCGCCGCTCCGAGGGCGGCCGCCCCTACGCGATTCCGCCGGACAACCCCTTTGTGAACGTCCCGGGCGCCCGCCCGGAGATCTGGTGCTACGGGCTGCGCAATCCGTGGCGCATGAGCTTCGACCGCTCCACCGGCCACCTCTGGGTGGGCGACGTGGGCTGGGAACGCTGGGAACTCGTCATCTGCGCCGAACGGGGCGGCAACTACGGCTGGGCCGTCATGGAAGGCCCTTCGCCGTGCCTGCCTTCGGCCCCCCGCGGCCCCACCCCCATCCTCCCCCCGGCCGACGCCCTGCCCCACCCCGAGGCCGCCTCCATCACGGGCGGATTCGTCTACCGCGGGCGGCGCCTGGCCGACTTCCGCGGCTGGTACTTCTACGGCGACTGGGAGACGCGCCGCGTCTGGGCCAACCCCGTCCGCGGAAACGCCCTCGGCGAACGCCGCGAAGTCGCCCGCACCGGCGCGCGCATCGTCGCCTTCGCCGAAGAGGCCGACGGCGAACTCCTCCTGCTCGACTACGAAGGCGGGGGCATCTACCGCCTCGAGCCCCGCGACGCCTCCGCCCGCAACGCCGAGTTCCCCCGCCTTCTGAGCGCCACGGGCCTCTTCGCCTCGGTGCCGGACCAGAAGCCCGCCCCCGGCGTCGTCCCCTACACCGTCCGCGTCCCCCGCTGGGCCGACGGCGCCGCCGCCCGCCGCTTCATCGCGATCCCCGGCCGCGACCCCATCCGCCACGTGGACAAAAACCAGGCCTGGCCGCGCGAGAGCGTCTGGCCCCGCGACAGCGTCCTGGCCAAAACCCTCGCCCTCGACGGCCGGAACCTCGAGACGCAGATCCTCCACTTCGACGGACAATCCTGGAACGCCTACAGCTACGTGTGGAACGAAGCCCAGTCGGACGCGACGCTGGCCCCGGCCCAGGGCGCGGAAATCGACCTCGGAGGCGGACGGCGCTGGCGCGTCCCCGCCCGCGCGGCGTGCCTCACCTGCCATAACCCCTGGCCCGGCTACGCGCTCTCCTTCACCCCCGCGCAGCTCGATCTCCCGTGGGCCGGAAACGGACCCTCCCAGCTCGAGGTCTTCCGGCGGTGGGGATTCCTGCCAACGCCGCTTCCCCGCTTCAAAGCCCTGGCCGATCCGGCCGACCCGGCCGCCCCCCTCGACAGCCGCGCGCGCTCCTACCTGGCCGTCAACTGCTCTCCCTGCCATCGCTTCGGCGGCGGCGGCTCGGCGCGCATCGACCTGCGGCACGACATCCCTCTGGAGGACTGCCGCATCGTCGGCGAACGCCCGGTCCTCGGCGCCTTCGACCTGCCGGATCCCTACATCGTCGCCGGCGGCGATCCCGCCCGCTCCGTCCTCCTCTACCGCGTCTCCAAGCTCGGCCACGGACGGATGCCTCACCTGGGCTCCGAGGTCGTGGACCCCGCGGGCGTCGAGCTCCTGAGCCGGTGGATCGCGTCGCTGCCGCCCGGTCCCGTTTCTCCCCCGGCCCAGTCCGCCCGCGCCGAAGAGCGCCGGGCGCTGGAACGGGCCCGGGCCGGCGAGACGGACTCCCTCCCGCGCCTTCTGGCGACCCCGAGCGGAGCGCTCGACCTGCTCGTGACGCTTTCGGAACTCCCGGAAGGCGTCCGCGGGGAGGCCGTCCGCCGGGCGCTGGAGCTCGCGCCCGGCCCCGTGCGCGACCTCTACGAACGGTTCGAGCCGCCGGAACGGCGCCGCGAGCGGCTGGGCCCCTCGGTTCGCCCCGAGCGGATCCTCGGCCTTTCGGGCGACCCCGCGCGGGGACGCTCGCTCTTCGCCAACCCGTCGCTTCAGTGCTCCCGCTGCCACCGCGTCGGACCCGGACCCGAAACGCTCGGCCCGGACCTCTCGGGAGTGGGCTCGCGCCTGGGACGCGCCCGGATCCTCGAGGCGATTCTCGATCCCTCCCGCTCCGTGGACCCGAAGTACGCCGGCGTCACGCTCCGCACCCGCCGGGGGGACGTCCTCAGCGGGATTGTCGTGCGGCGCGACGAGCGCGAGCTCATCCTGCGCGACGTGGAAAAGGAAATCCGCCTGGCGACCGGCGAAATCGAGGCCGTGGCCCCTCAGGCGAAGTCCCTCATGCCCGAAGGGCTCCTCCAGCACCTGACGGCGCAGGAGGCCGCGGACCTGCTCTCCTTCCTCGAATCGCTGCGATAAGCGACGCCAGCCCGAAGATCGCCGCCGCCAGCGCCGACGCCGCCCCCGCGCCGACCGCGGCGGGCTCGAACGAGAACTTCACGACATGCTCTCCCTCCGGAAGCGCGACCGCCATGAGCGAATGATCGGCGCGGCGGATCGGAACCTCCCGGCCGTTCGCCCGGCAAACCCATCCGCGGTGGTGGTTCTCGCTCACCACAAGGACCGCCGGTCGGAGGCATCGAACGCGAAACTCCAGGCGCCCGGCGCGCTCGACCGATCCTTCGGGTTCGCCCTCTTCGAATCCCTCCAGGGGCGCCTCGAGAAGGACGACCCGGCCCGGATCGAACGACGGATCGGCCAGGCGCCGGAGACGGTCGGCCGGATCGGGCCTCGCTTCGACGCGCCCCACGAGCCACGCCCGCGGCAGGGCATCCAGCGCCACTTCGCCCCCCGGCGTGAGCGCCGCGCGGACTCCGAGAAGCCGAAGCGCCCTCGGGGCGTCCAGATCGAATTCCACCGAAGCCTCGCCCGTGCGTCCTCCGAGCGCCTCCGCCAGCTCCGCGTAGGTCCGGGGAACGAGGCTTTGAAACCCTTCGGGCGTCGGGCGTCCGTACAAGGCGAGATAGTTGCGGAACCCGCGGCGAAGGTAGGCGCTCTCCAGCGTCACGATGGATCGCTCCTCCCGGGGAAGACGCGCGAGCGCCGGCGGCTCCGGCGGCAATCCCTCGAACGCCGGGTTGTAGGCCAGGAAGCCCGGGAGAAGATCCGCCAGAATCGCCGCGAGAAGCGCCGCGGCTTTCCAGGCCGGCCGGAGCGCGAGCCGCGCCGCGGCGAACGCGGCCGCCGAGGCCACGGCCGCGACCGCCAGCGCCCGATAGGCGGAGTTGCTCAGCGAAATCCAGGTCGCTCCGCGCGCCAGGCCGACCAGCCCCACGAGCGCCGTCCCCGCGGCGCCCGCAACGACGAGCCTTCCCCATCGGCGGTCGATTCCGCCCGCCAGCGCCCGATCCGCTCCGAGCGCCGCCAGCGTCGCCGCCGCGAAGGCGAAAAGAAAAAGACGATGGGGACGGAGAAACTCGAGGCCCGGAATGAGCGTCTTGAGAGCCCACCAGGCGGGGAAAAGCGTCGCCGCCGCCAGCGTCCCCAGGGCCACCGCCGCCGCGAAGCGCCCCCGTCGGCCCGCGTGAAAGGCCAGCACCAGCGGCGCCAGCCCCATGTATCCCTGGAACTCGAAGAAACTGAGGCCGAACCACGGATGGATCACATCCGCACGGTCCAGGGGACTTCCGAACGCCCGCGGCCAGAGGAGCGTCAGAAGCAGTCCGGGCGTCCGCCACGGACGCGGAAAAGCGGACGCGTCGCCGTACGCCGTCTTCTGGGAGGCGGCCAGGCTCTCGAGGAAGGGCAGAAGCTGAATCGCTCCGAACCCCAGGCCCGCCCCCCCGAAAAGCGCCGCCGCGCGGAGCGTCCACCGGACGCCCACCTGAGGGAGACGGGCCATCGCATAGAGCGCCGCCCAGACAAGCGCCAGGAAGGAGAGCTGCGGGTGGCTTCCGAGGAAAAGCGCCGCCCAGAGCGCCCCCGCGGCGAAGACCCACCCCGGCGCGCGCCGCTCGAAGCCCCGGTGGAGCGACGCCGCCAGGAGAGGAAGAAGAGACGCCGCCACAGGACCGGCGCCGTACTTGAACCACACCATCTGCTGGCCGCACAGCATCCAGACCGCCGCCCCCAGGAGGCTCGCCGCCCCCGACGCCCCGAGCGTGCGCCCCCACGCGAACATCGCGGGACCCGAAGCGAAAAAGTGAAGCAGGATGAAGAGGTCGAGCGCCAGAAACGGAGGCAGCGCCGCGTAGGAGAGGATCCGGAGCGGATGGAACGTCCCCACCTGCGGATCCCCCAGGATGGGGACACCGCAGAGAAGGTCGCTGTTCCAGAGGAGAAGGCGCCCTTCTTCCTGAAGCGCCCGCGCCGCCGCCACGGCGTGGACGGCGTTGAACTCGACAATGTCCTGATGAAGCCGGTTTCGGAGATGCGCGTCCGTCGCGCCCGGCGGGCCCCAGGGTTCGCGCGCGGTCAGGAATTCCGTGGGAACGAACGTCTTTCCGGCGAAAAGGACATCCCGGCCCACGAGAATCGTGAGCGCGAGCGAAAGCGCCAGGCACGCCCCGAGGCTTTTGTCCTTCACGGCCGGCCCGAGGATTGTACGTTCCGGCGGGCCGCGGACCACCGGATCCTTGCAGATCCTTCGGCGAAGGGGAAAATGGAAAGCCGTTCATGGAATCGCATCGAGGATGGAGGCTCCCGTGAAAATACTCCTTCTGGCGATCGTTCTGGTCGGATCGGTGCAGGAACGCCCTCCCTCTCCTCTCACGGGACCCCGCGTCGAGCTCTGGCCGGAAGGCGCGCCCGGGGCCGTGGGCCGCGAAGAGGCGGATCGCCCTTCTCTTTCGATCTACGCGGCGCCTCCGGACAAGGCGTGCGGCACGGCGGTCGTCGTGTGTCCCGGAGGAGGCTACGGCATGCTTGCGCTCGACCACGAAGGGCACCAGGTGGCCCGGTGGCTCAACGACCGCGGCGTCAGCGCCTTCGTTCTTCGATACCGCATCGCGCCCCGCTACCGCCATCCGGCGCCGCTCCAGGACGTTCAGCGGGCGATCCGCTGGGTCCGCTCCCGGGCCGGAGAATACGGCGTGGACCCCGCGCGGATCGGCGTCTGGGGATTCTCCGCGGGAGGGCATCTCGCCTCCACCGCCGCCACGCACTTCGAGGACGGACGTCCCGAGGCCCCGGATCCCGTGGAGCGCGTCTCCTGCCGTCCGGATTTCGCGATCCTCGTCTACCCGGTGATCACCCTCCGCGGGCCGCACGCGCATCGGGGGTCCCGGAAGAACCTCCTGGGGGATCGCGAGACCGACCCGGCGCTTCTGGAGGATCTTTCGACCGAAAACCGCGTGACGCCCCGAACGCCGCCCGTTTTTCTCCTGCACACGACGGGGGACAAGGGAGTTCCGCCGGAAAACAGCATCGACTTCTATCTCGCCTGCCGCAAGGCGGGAGTGCCGGCGGAGCTTCACATCTACGAAAACGGCCCGCACGGGTTCGGACTGGGAGGCAGGGATCCGGTGCTCTCCACCTGGCCCGACCGTTTGGCCGACTGGATGAAGGCGCGCGGCCTTCTGGAGAAGCGATGATCCATCCCGACGCGGTTTCGCTCATCGGCCGAACGCCCGTGGTCGAGCTGGCCCGGCTGACGCGGGGCCGGCGCGGATCCCTCTTCGCCAAGATCGAGTATCTGAGCCCCGGGTTCAGCAAGAAGGACCGGATCGCGCGGCGGATCGTGGAGGACGCGCTGGCGGCGGGCCGGCTGCGTCCCGGGGACACGGTGGTCGAGCTGACGAGCGGAAACACGGGAACGGGGCTGGCCATCGTCTGCGCGCTCCGGGGGCTGCGGTTCGTGGCGGTGATGTCGGCGGGCAATTCCGTGGAGCGCCGGCGGATGATGGAGGCCCTCGGAGCGCGCGTGGAGGTCGTGCCCCAGGCGCCGGGCTCCCCGCCGGGCCGGGTCTCCGGCGAGGACCTGGCGCGGGCGGAGCGGCGGGCGGAGGAGCTCGTGCGGGAGCTGGGGGCGTTCCGGGCCGATCAGTTCGCCAACCCCTCGAACGTGCGCGCCCACGAGGAAGGCACCGGCGAGGAGATCTGGGCGGACCTCGGAGCGCGGGTGACGGCGTTCTGCGACCTGGCGGGCTCCGGCGGCACGTTCGTGGGCGTGGCGCGGGCGCTCAAGCGCCGGAAGCCTTCGGTGCGCTGCTACGCGGTCGAGCCCGCCTCGGCCCCTTTCCTGGCGGGCCGGCCGGTGACGGATCCCCGCCACCGGCTCCAGGGCGGCGGCTACGCGCGCCCGCTGCCGCTCTGGGACCCGGCGCTCGTGGACGGCTACCTGGCCGTGACGGACGAGGAGGCGATGCGGTGGGCCCGCGAGCTGGCGCGGCGCGAAGGAATCTTCGGGGGCTTTTCGACGGGGGCGAACCTCGCGGCGGCGATGCGCCTTTTGGAGCAGGCGCAGGGGGATCCCGAGCCCCCGGGGATCGTTTTTCTCGTCAACGATTCGGGCCTCAAGTACCTGAGCACGGATCTCTGGGAGGCCCCGTAAGGATTCTTCGCCCCCAGGGGTCGTCATGATATCCTGAAAAGCCGCTTGGAGGGTCGGATCATGAGATCGCTGATCGGACTTATGGTGGTCGCGCTCGCCTCGCCCCTGGCCTCCGCCGCGGGCGGCCCTCAGGAGAAACTCCGGGCGCTCATCATCGACGGGCAGAACAATCATGGAGCCTGGCCGAAAACGACCGCGATGATGAAGAAATATCTTGAGGAGACGGGGCTCTTCACGGTGGACGTGGAGCGCACGGCCTTCACCTGGAAGGGCGGCGATCTCGTCAAGCAGTACCCCGTGCCGGGGAAGGAAACGACGGATCTTCCGCAGCCCAAGGCGGACCCGAACTTCAAGCCCGATTTCTCGAAATACCGGGTTGTGATCTCCAATTTCGGCTGGAACGCCGCTCCCTGGCCGGACGAGACGCGCGCCGCGTTCGAGGCGTACGTCCGCAACGGCGGAGGCCTCGTCATCGTCCACGCCGCCAACAATTCGTTCGGCGACTGGCCGGAATACAACCGCATGATCGGACTCGGCGGCTGGGGCGGCCGCAACGAGAAGACGGGGCCCTACGTGTACTTCGACGCCTCCGGCCGCGAGGTGCGGGACACCGCCCCCGGTCCCGGCGGCGCGCACGGTCCGGAGCACGAATTCCAGATCGTGATCCGCGACGCCTCCCACCCGATCACGCGGGGGCTCCCCGAGAAGTGGATGCACGCCAGGGACGAGCTCTATGACCGCCTGCGCGGGCCGGCCGAGAACATGAAGATCCTGGCGACCGCCTGGTCGGATCCCTCCAAACGCGGCACCGGGCGGCACGAGCCCATGCTCCTGACGGTCGAGTACGGCAAGGGGCGCGTCTTCCATACCCCGATGGGTCACGCGGATTATTCGATGGAGTGCGTGGGCTTCATCGTCTGCTTCCAGCGCGGGACCGAATGGGCGGCGACGGGCCGGGTCACGCGGACCGACGTCCCGCCCGATTTCCCCGCGGCCGACAGGGTGAGCGTCCGAAAGTTCGCTGCGAACCGATAGGGAGATCCCATGAAACCTGCGGAGCCGACGCTCGACCAGTGGCGCGATCTTTACGACGCGGCGGCCGCGTTCCGGGACCTGGCGCCCTGGCGGTGGATGTCCGACGGGGAGCTTTTCGCCGTCCGGCATCCGGAAACGGGGGAAACCCTTTATTGCTGCGTGCTCGGGACCTTGGGGGAAGTCCTGGGCATGCTCGTTTATCCGGGCGCGAACGGCTATCGCTTCTACCGGAGGATGCAGCGGGAGGAGGTGCAGCCGACCGATCCGGATATCCTTCTCTATCTGCACACGCTGAATGTCGAGTTCCACGACCGCGCCGCGCTGGACGCCCGGGATCGCAAAGTCCTCAAGGAGCTGGGACTCTCCTTTCACGGTCCCCGGGCGTGGCCCCTCTTTCGCAGCTATCGGCCGCTTCTGTATCCGTGGTATCTTTCGGAGCAGGAAGCGTCGTGCCTGACGGTGGCGCTCCGACAGGCGCTGGACGTCTGCCGCCGCGCCGAGAAGAACCGGAAGCTCTTCGAAGCGCCGGATGGAAAAAGCATTCTGACGCGGGTGGAGTCCGGCGCGGACTGGTCGGACGTCTGGACGGCGCCTCCTTCGGAAACGGAGGAGCCGCCGCGGCTCCCGCCCGTGCCGGAGAAGGATCTCGAACTTCTTCGGAAGGCCCCCGGCGTTCGATCCGCGACCTGGGAGGCCGATTTCACGGCGGCCCCGGCATGGATCCGCCCCGGGCCGGTGGTCCGTCCGTACCGGCCCGTGCTCTGCATTCTGGCCGACCACGACACGGGAAAGGTCCTGGCGGCGGACCTGGAGGAGCCGGACGACCCGCCCCGCGTTTTTCGCGACCGGTTCCTGAAGTGGGTGAACCTGAAGAGTCCCCGGCCGCGCGCCCTTCGGGTCCGCAAGCCGGCCGCCTTTGCCGCGCTGGAGCCGGTGGCGGCGGCGCTCGGGATCGAGATCCGTCTTCAGCCCCGCCTGCGGGCGGTCGAGCCGGCCCTGGCGAGCCTGCGGCAGCATATGAGCCGGCCGTCGTAGTCCGGAAGGAACGGCCGCCCCCGCGAGGCTCTTAGTCCGGCGGCGTCGTCAGAGGCAAAGGCTTGCCTTCTTGTACGAGCCGGACGCCGCGCGCAAAGAGAGTATGGAACCGGGATTCCGTCATCCCTGTGGCCATGTCGGTCGCCACGCGACGCCGCGAGATCACGGTCACCTTGGTGGTTCCGGAATCCACGGATTCCACCCAGACGCCGACCACGGAGCCCGCGGACACGTAGTTCGCGCCGATCGTCGTGAGCATGTACCCGCCCTCTTTATGTTCCTCGATGGCGTCGGCGCGCTCCCATCGCAGGACGGACCGCGAAAGGTTCCAGGCCTTTTCGAGATCGACGGGATACACCTGCGCGGTCCCCTCGCCCTTCTCGCGGGCCACAAGCACCGCGTTGACGCCTCGAACGCACCCCGCCAGGATCACCAGCACGCCGATTCCCAGGAACGTCTGCCTCATCGGACCTCCTCATAAATCTCCGTTTCCAGGAAGTCAGCCCATCCGTGCTGCTCTCGACCGCGGAAATGGCATCACGCCGCTCGAACGCCCGGGGACTGAGCCGCGCGGAACGACGTGAAAAAGGGCGAAGAACGAAAATGGGCGCTACAGGACTCGAACCTGTGACCTCTTGGGTGTGATCCAAGCGCTCTACCAACTGAGCTAAGCGCCCGTGAGCGATCGCTCCCAGTGTAGTGAACGACCCCGCCCAAATCAAACTCTTTGCGGGGCTTCGATCAGAGCACCTCGAGATGCTCGACGTGCTCGCCGCGGAAGCTCCTCAGATGCCCCGTGTCCAGCCGCAGAATCACCCCGTCGATCGGATCCACGTCCTCCACCGTCCCCTCGACGGACCGTCCGGCCTCCTTCACCCGCACGCGCCGGCTCAGAATGAACGAGCGCTCGCGCCAGGCCTTGCGGAAATCCTTGAGCGATCCTCCGAGCCGTCCGTACCAGTCCTCCACCGCCTCCAGAAGCGCCCGCGCCGCGGCCTCGCGCGAGACGCCCGGCCCGAGCGACGCGGCCCCGACCCCCGGCGGATGGGCGTTCACGTTCAGGCCGATCCCCAGCACGAAAAGATCCGGCCGGCTTCCGACGAACCGCGCCTCGACCAGAATCCCCGCGAGCTTGCGCCCGCCGAGCATGACGTCGTTCGGGAACCGGATCCGCGCCTCCTTCCCCGCCACGTCCGCCGCCGCCAGCGCCCCGACCGCCGTCACGAGCGGCACCCGGTCAAGATCGATCTCCGGACGCAGGAGAATCGAGCAGAGAATCGCCTTCCCGCGCGGCGCCACCCACGAGCGTCCGAACCGCCCGCGCCCCGCCGTCTGCTCCTCGGCGAAAACCACGGTCCCCTCGGGCGCCCCCTCCAGCGCCTCCTTCCAGGCCAGATCGTTCGTGGACGCGCAGACGTCCACGCACACGATCCGCCGTCCGACCACCCGCGTCCGCAGGCCCGACCGGATCCCCTCGGGCGTCAGCCGCATAGCTCGAGAGAAAGATCCGCCGCCGGCGCCGAATGCGTCAGCGCCCCCACGCTCACCCGATCCACCCCCGTCCGCGCCACCGCCGCCACGTTCGAAAGCGTCACCCCGCCGGACGCCTCCAGTTCCAGACGCGGCTTGATCCCCCGCACCAGCTTCACCGCCCGGCGCAATCCGCTCACCGCGAAGTTATCAAACATCAGGACGTCCACCGGGAACGTCGCGAAGAGAAGCGCCTCTTCGAGCGACTGGGCTTCGATCACGATCGGAAGCCCGCGCACCGCCAGCCCGTACACCTTTTCGCGCAGAGCCTCCGGATCCCCCACCGCGCGGATGTGATTGTCCTTGATCATGACGCCGTCGTGGAGTCCCATTCGGTGATTGTGGCCGCCCCCGCAGCGGACCGCGTACTTCTCGAGCTCCCGGAGCCCGGGCGTGGTCTTGCGCGTGTCGTAGACGCGGACGGGCCGCGCGCGCTCGACGAAGCGGCGCGTGAGCGTGGCGATGCCCGAAAGACGCTGAAGAAAGTTGAGCGCCGTGCGCTCCGCCGAAAGGAGGGCCCGCAGGGGCCCCGACACGCGGGCGACCTCCGCCCCGCGGCGCAGGCGCGCGCCGTCCCGCGCCCGCGCGGACATCCGCGCCCCGAGCTGCCGGAACGCCTCCGCCGCGGGCTCCAGCCCGCAGAGGACCAGATCCTGCCGCGCCAGAATCACGCCCCGCCCCCGGGCGCCGCCCACGATCGGGGCGGTGCGGTCGCGGAACGCGCCGTCCTCCGCCAGCGCGCGGCGGACGAGCGAACGGAGCGTCTCGGTCACTTCCCTCTGCCGTCCAGCACGGCCTTCATCGTGCGGCCGATGTCGGCGGGACTTTGCACGCAGGTCGCCCCCGCGGCCCGGAGCGCCTCGTACTTGGCCGCCGCCGTGCCCTTGCCGCCCTGGATGATCGCCCCCGCGTGGCCCATCCGCTTGCCCGGGGGAGCCGTCTGCCCCCCGATGAAGGCCACCACCGGCTTTTTCATGTTCCGGGCGATCCACTCGGCGGCCTCCTCCTCCATGGATCCCCCGATCTCGCCGATCAGCACGACCGCCCGCGTCCCCGGATCCTCGTTGAAGAGCTTGAGCACATCCACGAAGTCCGTCCCCTGCACGGGATCCCCGCCGATCCCCACGGCCGTCGACTGCCCCAGCCCGAGCGCCGAAAGCTGCCAGACCGCCTCGTACGTGAGCGTCCCGGAGCGCGACACCACGCCGATGTCGCCCGGCTTGTGGATGTATCCGGGCATGATCCCGAGCTTCGTCTGCCCCGGCGTGATGAGACCCGGACAGTTCGGGCCGATCATCCGCGTGCGGGTGTCCTTCAGGAACGCCCGCAACCGGACCTCGTCCACGATCGGGATCCCCTCCGTGATGCAGACGACCAGCTCGATCCCGGCCGCCGCCGCCTCCATCACCCCGTCGGCCGCCGCCGCCCCGGGAACGAACACGACGCTCGCCGTGGCGCCCGTCTTGCGGACCGCCTCCTCCACGGTGTTGAAGACGGGGACCTTCACGCCCTTGCGGGACTCCCACGTCGTGCCGCCCTTCCCGGGCGTCACGCCGGCCACGACCTGCGTGCCGTACTCCAGCATGCCGTTGCCGTGGACGGTGCCGGCCTCGCCCGTGAGGCCCTGAACGAGAACCCGCGTGTTCCGATCGACCAGGATGCTCATCGCCGCAGCCCCGCCGCCTCGATCGCCTTGCGCGCCCCGTCGGCCATGTCCGCCGCGGCCACGATCTTCAGCCCGCTCGCCTTCAGAATCTCCCGGCCCGCCTCGACGTTGGTCCCCTCCAGCCGCACGATCACGGGCACCCTCACCTCGACCTCCTTGACCGCGTCCACGATGCCCTGGGCCAGGACGTCGCAGCGCAGGATCCCGCCGAAGATGTTGATGAAGACGGCGCGGACGGAAGGATTCGCCAGGAGGAGCTGGAACGCCTTCTTCACCTGATCCTTGTTGGCGCCCCCGCCCACGTCCAGGAAGTTCGCCGGCGCGCCCCCCGCCTGCTGAATGATGTCCATCGTGGCCATGGCCAGCCCGGCGCCGTTGACCATGCAGCCGATGTTCCCGTCCATCGAGACGTAGTTCAGCCCGTGCCGATGAGCCTCGTGCTCGAGCGGATCTTCCTCCGAAACGTCCCGGAGCGCCTCCAGCGCCGGCTGCCTCTTGAGCTCCAGCGCCCGGTCATCGATCGCCATCTTCGCGTCGAGGGCCAGCACCTGCCCCTGCCGCGTGACGACGAGCGGGTTGATCTCGACGAGCGTGCACTCGCGCTCCACGTACAGCCGGCCGAGCGCCGGGGCCATGCGGACGAACTGCTTGAACGCTTCTCCGGAAAGCCCCAGGCCGAAGGCGACTTTGCGCGCCTGAAAGGCCTGCAGCCCGTAGCCCGCGTCGAAATGCTCCTTGAGGATCGCCTCGGGCGCGCGCGCGGCCACCTCCTCGATTTCGACGCCCCCCTCGCGGCTGGCCATGAGCACCGGCCGGCCCGCCCGGCGGTCGAGCACGATGCCCAGATAAAGCTCCCGATCCACTTCGCAGCCAGCTTCGACGTAGACGCGCCGAACGACCCGCCCCTGCGGTCCCGTCTGGCGGGTCACGAGCGGATATCCCAGGATCTTCGCCGCGATGTCGCGCGCCTCGGAGGCGGAACGGACAACCTTGACGCCCCCCTGGAGGCGCACGGTCTTGAGGTCCTTCTCGTAGACCGTCCCCTTGCCGCGCCCGCCCGCATGGATCTGGGACTTGACCACGGCCACCGGGGCCGAGAGGCGCGCGAAGGCGTCGGCGGCCTGCTCGGGGGTTTCGGCCACGTGCCCCGGAAGGACCGGCAGGCCGTGGCTACGGAAGATTTCCTTCGCCTGAAACTCGTGGAGATTCACTGGAGCTCTCTTTCCGGCGCGCCGGGGCCGGCTGGATGCCGCCCTTCATGCTGGGCGTGGTGATCCGGTCCTCCATGACCTTTCCCGGCTTGAACTTGACCACCTTGCGCTCGGGGATGAAGACCTCCTGCCGCGAGCGCGGGTTCCGGGCGATGCGGCCCTTGCGGTCGATGACCTCGAAGACGCCGAAGTTCCGGAGCTCGACCTTGTTGCCCTGAACGAGGGACTCCACGATCATGTCGAGCGTCCCCTGAACGACGCGGCGCGTGGAGGCGATCTCCAGCTCGTACTTCTCGGCCAAGGTCCGGACGATGTCGTTTTTCGTCAACGTCGAGCCCACGGCGCCTCCGTGGAAATGGGACGGGCCTATTAGAGCCTTCGCCTCGCGGGGCGTCAAGGATTACGCCGAGCCGAGCACCTCGAGCATCGAGTGAAGCCCCGGCCGCGCCCGCGCGACCCAGCGCGCCGCCTCCAGCGCCCCGCGCGCGAAGATGTCCCGCGAGCTCGCCCGGTGGACGATCTCGATCGAGTCTCCGATCGACCCGAAGAGAACCCGGTGCTCCCCCACGACGTCCCCCGAGCGCACCGCGTGCACGTTCGGCCGCCGGCCCGTGGCCGCTTCGATCCGCTCGGCCAGCGTCTTGGCGGTCCCGCTCGGGGCGTCCTTCTTGAACCGGTGATGCGTCTCGACGATGTCGATGTCGTAGTCCTTCCCCAGCACGCGCGCCACCTCGGGAACGAGCTTGAACAGGAGATTCACCCCCACGCTCGTGTTGGACGAGAGGACCACGGGGATCGCGCGCGCGGCCTCGGCGATGCGCGCCCGCTGGGCGTCCGTGAAGCCCGTGGTGCCGATCACCGCGGGCGTCCCCGACCGCACGCATTCCGCCAGCCGCTCAAGCGACGCCTCGGGCGTCGAGAAATCGACCAGGGCGTCCACCTTCTTCGTGAGCGACCGCGAAACCTCCAGGCCCGGCGGCGCCGGCGCCACGTCGATCGCCTCGGCCACCTCGATCCCCATCTCCCGCGCCAGCCGCAGCACCGTCTGGCCCATCCGCCCGCAGGCGCCGTTCACCGCGATCCTCATGCCAGCCCCTCGAGCGCCTGATCCAGGCGCACGTGCCCCTGCACCACCTCGATCGCCCGGGCGATCTTCTCCCGATCCGAGGGCAGGATCTTGAAGTTCCCCGCGTGAATCTCCGCCGCCACCGTGTAGACGTCCGTCTCGACCTGAACCACCGGAATCGCCGTCCGCTTGAACATCCGAAGCACCGTGTCCGACAGCTTCCCTCTCCCCGCCACCACGACCGACGCCAGCGTGAAATCCTTCCGGCCGCTGATGAACATGGCCGACAGGCCCGCCACGAGGATGTCCTCCCGGTCCGCCGGGCACAGCAGCGTCACCACCCCCGAAAGCTCGTCGAGCGCCGTCCCCGCGCTCATCGCCCCGAGCACGAGCTTGCCGAGCGGCTTGCCCATCTCGCCCTCGGCGTTGAGGACCTTCCCGCGGAACCGCTCCTGGAGATCCAGCATCGTCGCCCGCGCCAGGTCGTTGTCGTAAGGAATCACGCCCAGGAGCTTCACCCCCATGAGGTCCAGCACCCGGCGCATCCACTTGTCGATCCGCTCCAGCTCGTGCGGGTACGCCTTGTTGACGATGACCCCGAGAAGTTCCACCCCCGCCCGCTCGAAGTAACTCTTGTTGAGGATCACCTCGTCGGTGGGCTGGCCCACGCCCCCCGAGGCCACCAGCACCACCTTCGCGTTCAGAAGCTTCGCCAGAAACGCGTTCGAAAGCCCGAACGCCGCCCCCGCCGCCGCGTTGCCGGTTCCCTCGATGACCACCAGATTCTTGTTCGCCGCCACCCGCGCGTATCCGGCCTTGATCTTCTCGAGCACCCCCTCCCGCCCCTCCTGAGAAATCCACGCGGTCGGGAAGCCGTCGTAGCAGACCGGCCCCATGTCCCGCACGAAGGCCGGAATCCGGCATGCCTCCTTGATGAGCGCCACGTCATGGTCGATCTTCTCGCCGGCGAACTCCACGGACCCCTTGCCGACCGGCTTGATGTATCCGATGTCGCGCACCTGACGGGCGAACGCCGCCGCCATGCCGAGCGCCAGAACGGTCTTCCCCTCGTTGTGGCGCGTCGAGGTGATGAAGAGGTTTTTCACGCCGCGGGATTACACCACAAAAAAGCGGTGAACACAAGAAAGTGCGACCCGCCCGCGACGGCTTGCCCTCCCGCCGGCCGGACGCGACAATGCCGGCGTGGCGACGCTGATTCCCGCTCCCGCCTTCGACCTCGGCCGCACCCTCGAAAGCGGACAGTTCTTCCGCTTCGCCCCCGCCGGCGGCGGCGCCTATTACGTCCACACGGCGGGCCGCCTCCTCCGGGCCCGCCAGGACGGCGACCGGCTCCGCATCGAAGGCGCTCCCGCCTCCTTCGCCCGCCGATTCTTCGCTCTCGACCACGACGGAGACGCCGTCGCACAGACCCTCGGACGCGATCCCGCCCTTCGGCCCGCCCTGGACGCCGTTTCCGGCCTGCGCATCCTCCGGCAGGACCCCTGGGAATGCACCGCCGCCTTCATCGTCTCCATCTGCTCGAATATCCCCCGCATCGCCCGGACGATCGAGGCGCTCGCCCGCGCCTGGGGACGCCCCGTGCGTCTGGACGGATTCGCCTCCCGCGCCTTCCCGGCGCCCGGCGCCCTCGGCGACGAACGCGCGCTCCGACGCCTGGGACTCGGATTCCGGGCTCCGTACCTCGTGGAGACGGCGCGCCGCGCGGCCGCCGGATTCCTCGACGGATTGGACCGGCTTCCCTACGACGCCGCCCGCGAACGACTGATAGAACTTCCGGGGGTGGCCGAAAAGGTCGCCGACTGCGTGCTCCTCTTCGCGTACGGCCGACTCGAGGCCTTCCCCGTCGATACCCGCATCCGCCAGGCTATGCGAACCCTCTTTTTTCGGCACCGGGCGGCATCGGACCGCGAGATCCGCGCCTTCGCCCGCGAGCGGTGGGGCCCCCTGGCCGGCTACGCCCAGCAGTACCTCTACGCGTGGTGGCCGCGCGCCCGCCGCCGGATCAGTTCTCCAGCCCCGCCGGCCGCCGCCCCAGCGTGACCCGAACCGCCCGCGCCTGCCCTCCGCGCTCCACCTCGATCTCGACCTCCTCTCCCTCCAGGAAGCTTCCGATGAGATCGACCGAATCCGTGGGAGTCGCCACCGGGGTTCCGGCCACCTTCCGAACCACGTCTCCGCGCCGCAGGCCCGCGGCGTCGGCCGGCGTTCCGGCGATCACCTCCACGATCACCACGCGACCGCTCTCCTCCTGCTCCACCCGGATTCCGCAGAACCCCTTGGGACGCAGGCGCGCGACCCCGGCCGGCACCCGACCCCACACCTTGATATGGCGATCCCTCCCGATCGTCACCACGCAACGGCCCCGCGGATCGACGGCCACGGCGCGCACGGGCCCCTGATGATGCGCCAGCACCGTGGGCGGAGATTCCCCGCCCGCGTCGAAAAAACGAAGCGCCCCGTCCTGCGAACCGGCCGCCCAAAAACGGCCGTCCGGCGAAAGCTGCGCGGCGGTCAGCGCCGCCGACTCCGGAACGCAAACCACCTCCCGCGCGGGAACGCCCACCCCCGCCTCCCAGACCAGAACGGACCGGTCCCCCGCCACCCATCCCCGCCGACCGTCCGGCCGGAAGCCCACCGCCAGCCATCCCTCCTCGGCCACGGCCGGCCCCGGCTCTTCCCGCCATCGATCGGTGCGGAACACCCGGAGCCCCGCCCCGGCCAGGGCGGCCCTCGAACCGTCCCGCGAAAACGCCGCCGCGACGAAGACCGCGCCCCCCGATCCCACGGCGCGCAGCTCCCGCCCTTCCTTCGCGTCCCACAGGCGCGCCGTGCCGTCGTGCGAGGCGGTCAGAAGCCGGCGGCCGTCCGGATGAAACGCGAGCGCCGCCACGTACGCCCGGTGTCCCGCCAGCGTGCGCCGAACCCGCCCCTCCTCGAGATCCCAGAGAACGACCCCTCCCTGGAACCCTCCGGCCGCCAGCATCTTTCCGTCCGGAGAGAAAGTCACGCTCAGGAGATTTTCGGAAGCCCCGCGCAGGCGTGCGACTTCCTTCCAGGCCTGCGTGCCGTAGAGCCGGACCTCCGTTCCACAGGCCACCGCCAGGAGGCGTCCGTCCGGACTGAACTCCGCCCCGTACGGATCCCAGAGAGGAGCGATCGTGCGCTGGAGCCCCACCTCGGACGGCTTGAGCGGCTGCGGGGGGATCCCGACATCCGCCGCCGCCAGGAGCGCGGCGACCCACGCCGGTCCGAGTCTCACTTCCGGCCTCGGGCGAAGACGCGCATCATCCCGTCCGTGCCCGCCACAACGAGGCGCCGCCCGTCCCCCGAGAAGGCCAGGCGGGAGTTGTTGCCCACCTGCGCCGCAAGCGTCACGAAAGGCTTGCGTCCGGTCAGATCCCACACGCGCAGCGATCCGTCGGCTCCCGTGGAAGCCAGATGGCGCCCGTGGGGGTGAAACGCCACGTAGCTCGTTCCTCCCGGGTGCCCCTCCAAAACGGCGCGGCGCTCCCAGCCGGAGGTCTCCACGAGCGCCAGCCCCCCTTCCGGCAGCGGAAAGGCGACCCAGCGGCCGTCGCGCGAGGCGGCCACGGTATGCACATATCCGGCCGCCAGGCGCTTGACCTCGGCGCCGTCCTGGATGTTCCACACGCGGAAGGTCTCGTCGGCATGACTGGCCAGAAGGAAGCGTCCATCGGCCGCGTAGGCGAGCGTGTAGGTGGCGCCGGCGGGGGCGGCCAGCGAGCGGACCTCGCGGCCGGTGGCCACTTCGAAGATCTTCATCAGGCCGTCCGCGCTACCGCCGGTAGCGACGAATCTCCCGTCCGGGGAGACGGCGACCGCTCAGGCGTAGCCCGCGTGGGCGCGGACGGAGTTGAGGAGCCGCCCCGTGGCGGTCTCCCAGATCCGGACCGTGCCGTCGTATCCGCTGGTGGCCAGGAGGCGCCCGTCGCGGCTCCAGCCCGAGTCGTGGATGTTGCCGTCGTGGGCGGCCAGCACGCGTTCCCGGGCGGGATCGGCCGCGTCGAAAAGCCGCACGCGGTTTCCGGCGTAGACGGCGAAGGTGTCGCCCGCGGGGCTCAGCGACGAAGCCCGCTGGGGACCGCTGGAGCGGACGAGTTCGAAAGTGGAGGGGTCGATCGCCTCGCGCCGCCACGAGGAATCCGGCAGGGCGCCCAGACCGCCGGCCAGAACGCCGGCGAGGATCGGCAGATGTTTCATCGCTCTCTTTTCATTATACTTATCGTGAGAGGTGCAAGAGGACGCCTTTCGTCTTCCGGTGGATTCCGACCATGCCGCTCATCTCCATCCTGATGCCCGTCTATAACGCCGCCGGGACCCTCCGAGCGGCCCTGCAATCCGTGCTGGCGCAGAGCTTCAAAGAGTGGGAGCTCGTGGCGGTCAACGACGGATCGACCGACGCGTCCCTGGAGATCCTGGACGAGGCGGCGCGCCGGGACCGGCGGATCCGGATCCTGACGGGGGCCCACGTGGGCCACGTGGAGGCGCTGCGGTCGGCCGCCACGCTGGCCGCGGGACCGCTCCTGGCGCGCATGGACGCCGACGACGTCATGCATCCCCGGCGTCTGCTGCTTCAGCTCACCCGCCTGGACTCGCCGCCGGCGGTGGACGTGGTGGCCACGCGGGTGCGGGTCCTGGGCCGCACGGGCGAAGGGATGCGCCTCTACGTGGACTGGCAGAACCGGCTCCTCTCGCACGACGACATCACGGCGAATCTCTTCGTGGAGAGTCCCCTGGCGCACCCCTCGGTCCTCATGCGGCGCGACAAGTTCGAGCGCGCGGGGGGCTACCGGGACCCGGGCTGGGCGGAGGATTTCGATCTCTGGCACCGGCTGCGGGAATGCGGCGCGCGGTTCGAAAAGCTGCCCCGCACGCTCCTCTCCTGGCGGGACAGCGACCGGCGCCTGACGCGGACGCACCCCATGTACTCCGAGAAGGCCTTCTACCAGGCGAAGCTTCACTACTTCAAGCGCCATCCCCTGGGCCGGGGCCCCGTGGTCGTCTGGGGCGCGGGCCCCATCGGGCGCCACTGGGCGCGGGACCTCCTGCGCTCGGGCATCGAGGTCCCGTACGCGATCGACATCGACCCGCGCAAGGTGGGCCGAACGATCGCCGGCGGACGGGTTCCGGTCCTCTCCGTGGAGGAGGGCCTGGCGCGGCGGGCGGGCGTGATCCTCGGCGCGGTGGGCTCGCGGGGCGCGCGGGACACGATCCGCGAGCGTCTGGCCCGGGAGCGCCTGGTCGAGGGGCGCGACTATCTTTTCGTGGCCTGAGCTTCCTTTTCCCGTTGTCACCCCCGATCGCGGTCGCTATAGTAGGGTCGGCGCGCTGGGCCGGGGAAGTAGCGGTGCCTCCGCCCGAAAGGGTGCCTCAACCCGCTTCAGAGGGGTCGACCGCTTCCCCGAGGCCGTCCGGCGTGTGCAGCGCACGGGCACGTGGCGTCGATCCGGGCGTCCGGTGCAACTTGGGTGCGGTGAACCCCGCCAGGTCCGGAAGGAAGCAACGGTAGCCGATTGCCCTCGTGTGCCGCCGGGTTGCGTCCGGGGAGCCGGCGACCCGGAAGCGGGCCCATGTTGGGACGGTCGAAGGGAAGCTGCGCGCCTATTTTTTTATTCCGGCTTCGGGAGCTCCACCGGCCGGGGCACTTCCGTCACGGGCGCCAGGGACGGCACGTCCTTGTCCGCGGCGATCCCCAAGTCCTTCATCCGCCGCGCGCGCGAAAGAACGTACCGCTCGAGGGACGCCTGCGCCGCGTTGAAGTGCTCCACCGTGTTGAAGACCGCCTCGCGAAGCTTGGAAAGATGCCGCGCCCAGACCTCCACGCTCTCGAAGAGCTTGCGCCCGAGATCGGCCACCTCCTGCGCGTTTCTCGCCAGCCGCTCCTGGCGCCACCCGTAGGCCACCGCCTTCAGGAGCGCCACGAGCGTCGTCGGCGTGGCCACGACCACCCGCTGGGCCAGAGCCTCCTCGAGGAGGTCCGGGGCCTGCTGGACGGCGGCCGCCAGAAACGGCTCCCCCGGCACGAAAAGCACCACGAACTCCGCCGACTGCGCGACAAGCTCCCAGTAGCGCTTGCCCGACAGGACCCGCACCCGCTCCCGAAGATGGGCCGCGTGCCGGCGGAGCGCGGCCTGGCGCGCCTCCTCCGCCGGAGCCTCGAGCGCTTCGAGATACGCCGAAAGGACCGCCTTCGCGTCCACGACGATCTCCCGCCGGTTCGGAAGGTGCACCACGAGATCCGGCCGCAGGGTTCCCCCTTCCCCCTCGGCCGCGGCCTGCTCGGTGAAATCGCAGTGCTCCGAAAGGCCCGCCAGCTCGACCACCCGCCGGAGTGTGATCTCGCCCCAGCGGCCCCGCACGTGGGGCTGCCGGAGCGCCGAGACGAGGTTCCCCGTCTCCAGCCGCAGCTTTTCCTGCGTCGCCGCCACGGACTGAAGCTGCTGCGCCAGCTCCCCGTACGCCTTCTGGCGCTCGCGCTCGAGGGTGTCGGCCTTTTCCTGGTACCGGCGGAGCGACTCCTGAATGGGTTTGACGAGATCCTCGACCGCCTTCTTGCGCAGCTCGATGTCCCCGGTCGCCTGCGCAAGGTAGCCTTTCAACGTCTGCTCGGCGAGTTTGAGAAACGCCTCGTTGTTCGTCCGGAGCGCCTCGCCGGCCATCGCGCGGAAGGCGTCGGCGAGTTTGCGCTCCGCCTCCTCGAGAAGGCGCTTCTGCTCGGCCCCATGGCGCTCGCTTTCGGCCAGGCGCTCCTCCAGCCGCGCGCGCTCCTCCCCCGCCGCCGCGCGCAGCTCCGCCTCCCGGGCCTTGCGGATGAACCACGCCACGGCCGCTCCCGCCGCCGCCCCGACCGCCGCCCACGCGAGTTCCATCATGCCCTCCCTCCCGGCGGCCGCGCCGCCTCCACCTCCACCATCCGCCCCCTCCGGAGATCGATCAGCCGGAAGCGCGGCCGCGTCCCGGGGAAAATCCTCCGCGCCGCTTCCGTGTAGAGATCCCGGATCAGCTCGTACTCCCCGGGTTCGAGCATCTTATCGGTCTTGTAGTCCCCCACGTAGAGAATTCCGTTTTTCCGGTAGACCACGTCCAGGACGCCCTGGACGACCTGGCCGCCCCGCGGAAAGAGAAACGGAAGCTCCCGCGCCAGGATCTCGGAAGAGGCCAGCTCCCGGAAGGCCTCGCTCCGGAAGAAGCGCTCCAGAATCCGGGCCGCCTCGGGCGGAACGCCCTCGGGCACCTCGGGGCGCGAAAAATCGAGCGCCTCCAGGACACGGTGGCAGACGCGGCCGATCTCGATCGCCTCCTCGGCCGGCGCCCGCGGCTCTCCTTCGGAGGTCTCCTCGAGCCGCGTGGGACTCGTGAACCGCTCGGGCACGGACGCCCGCCGCTCGCGCGCCCGCCAGCGGGCCGCCAGACCCTCGAAGTCCGGACGCTCCGGCTCCGCCGGCGCGGGCGGCGCCGTCAGGACCGGCCGCCGGTACGGCACCCGCGTCACGCGGGCCTGCCGCTCGAGATCGGGCAGCAGCATCGAAAGGTAAGTCTCCCCCCGGACCCGCACCCCTCCCGTCAGCACCAGGACCTCCCGCGCCCGGGTCATGCCCACGTAGAGGATGCGCCGCAGCTCCTCCCGGCGGCGCTCGCGGTCCAGCCAGGACAAAGCCGCCCCGCCCGCGTCGCAGACCGCCCCCAGCCGAATCCCCCGCGTCCGCGTGGGCCAGTCGTAGCGCACCACGGGCTCCCCGCGCGTCCCGCCGAATTCGCGGTGAAGGTCCGGAAGAAACACCACCGGAAACTCCAGTCCTTTGGCGCGGTGAATGGAAAGCACCCGAACGGCGTCCAGGGTCTCGTCCGCCAGGGGACTCTCGCCTTCCTCCTCCAGCTCCCGGATCGCGCGGCCGGCCCGGACGAGAAACTCGCGAAGCGTGCCGCCTTCCTGCGCCTCGAAATCCGCCGCCTTGCGGCGAAGTTTGAGGAGGTTGGCCACGGCCTGCTCGCCGTGGTAGCCCGCGCGGGCGATCTCGAGCGCGTAACTCTCCTCGAAGATGAGGTCGATGAGCTCGGCCACGCCGCGGCGCCCGGCTTCCTCGTTCCAGCGCCTCAGGAATCCGAACAGCGGCAGATCCGACGCCCTCCGGTAGTCCAGTTCCCGGCGCCGCTCGTAGAGCTCCTGGTCGGAAAGCGCGCCGTACGGGGACCGGAGCACGGCCGCCAGCGCCACGCGATCGTGCGGATAGGCGACCGCCCGCAGGAGATTCACGAAATCGACCACTTCCGGCGTCCCGTAGAAATACTTCTCGCCCTCGATCACGTAGGGAATCCCCCGGCCGCGAAGCGCCTCGAGATACAGATTCGCGTCCGACAGCGCCCTCAGGAGAATCGCCACGTCCCGGTAGCGCACGTCCCGCCGGGAGGCGATCCACCCCGCGATCGCCTCGGCCTCCGCCTCGCGGGCCTCTTCCGCCCCCGCGTCCTCGATCAGGATCGCCTCGATCGTGGGCTCCGGGAAAGCGGGCCGGCGTCCCTCCGGGCACTCCACGGGCTCATAGGCCGGCTGAAGCTGCCGGTGGGACGCGATGAGCCGGCCGAACACCTCGTTGACGAAGCTCAGGATCCTGCCGTGGCTCCGGAAATTCGTCCGCAGAACCGCCCGCTCGCCGCCTTCCTCGAGAATGCGGTCCACGAACCGGTGGTAGGCCACGATGTCCGCCCCGCGGAAACTGTAGATCGACTGCTTGGGGTCGCCCACGACGAGGATGCGGCCGGGAGCCAGCCGCCCGTCCGGCCCCTCGGCGAGCTTCTGGAGGATCGCGCCCTGAAGCGGATCCGTGTCCTGGAACTCGTCCACGAGAATGAACCGGTAGCGGTTCCGCAGGAACTCCAGAACCTCCGGGAACTCGGGATTGGAAAGAAGATCGTGAACCAGCGCGAGCATCGCGTCGAAGGTCACGTACCCGGCGCGCAGGTAGTCGCGCCGGAACTCGCGGGCGAATTCGGAAACGAGCGCCGTCGCGCGACCGACGAGCCCCTCGTCGATCGAAGCCATGTCCCGCGCCAGGCGCCACGCGCTCTTTTCGCGAGGCGACGCCCCGGCGCGGCACCGGGCCGGGACCGGCGCCTTTCCGGTCAGGGCGTCGGCCAGGGCCGGAGCGGCGAGGGCCGCCTCCCGGGCGAATTCCCGCAGGGTCGCCGCCCCGTCTCCGGGCTCGTCGAGCGGCACGCCGAAAGACGAAAGCCCCCAGGCCAGCTCGCGCAGCGTCTCGAGGTCCACCTTCGAGAGGACGGTCTTCCACGCGCGCGGCCGGCGCGCGGCCGATCCCAGCTCGCGGTCGAGCCACCGGGGCCAGGCGCGCTCGAAGCGGACGCGGAACACGGCCCCCTCGTCCACCCGGAAGTCCGGGGCCACGCCCGCCTCCACGGGAAAGCGCCGCAGGACGTGGGCGCAGAAGCTGTGGATCGTCCCGATCTCCGCGCGGTCGAGGGCGGCCGCCCGCCCTTCCTCTCCGAGACGCCGCCGGAGGCGCTCGCGCAGCTCGGTGGCCGCCTTCTCGGTGAACGTGAGGGCGAGGAGGTTCTCCAGGGGCAACCCCTCCACGACCACCTTGTGGACGATCTTGTCCACGAGAAGCGTGGTCTTCCCCGTTCCCGCGCCCGCCGTGACGGCGAGATTCCGGGTCGATGCGATGACGCGGTCTCGCTCCGCCTGGTCCCCGGGACGCATGCCCCCTTCCCTACGATCGAAGTTCCCGAACCGATCCCGCCCCTATGCCTCCGGCGTCGCCCGGCGCTCGTGCTCCTCGGCCCTCCAGCGGGTCGGGAGGTGCGACTTGCGGCACATCGTCCCGTACGGACAGGTGCCGCAGTGCCAGCCCACACGGATGGGAAACTCCCCGCGCGCCACGCGATCCAGAAGCCGCGCCAGGAGCGCCTCGAATTCGGCGCGCCGATCCCAGAGGGCGCCGTCGAATTCGAGAACGCCGTCCTCTCCGCGCGCCATCTCCTCGAGGAAGTAATACACGAACCGCGAGCGGCGCCGGTCGGCCCCCGGGAAGCGCTCCGCGGCCATGACGAAATAAAGAGGCGCCTGAAGGTATCGGCCCTTCTTGAAGACGCCCGTCTCGATGGAATCCGAGTAGCGGCTCCGGCTGCGCTTGTAGTCCACGACGCGGAAGGCGCCCCGGTCGTCCAGATCCAGGCGGTCGGCGAAACCGCGGAAGGCCACCGAGCGGCGCCCGCCCACGGCCAGGGGAAGTTCCCCCCGCAGCTCCGTCTCGAAGTCCCGCGGCTTGAACGTCGAGACGTCGTCCGCCCGGACGAAGGCCTCGAGCACCTTCCGGATCGCTTCCTTCTCCACCTCCCAGAGGACGGGATACCGGATCGCGCGGGACTCCTCCACGCGCCGGAATCCCTCCTCGAGCGCCCGGGCCAGGTCGCCTCCCCGGTAATAACGCTCCAGGATATCGTGGTAAAGGTTCCCCGCGTCCAGCGCCGTCAGGGCCGTCTCCCCCTCCGGCTCTTCGAGCTCCTCGAGATCGAGGATCTGCGAGGCGAAGTAACGGAACGGGCAATCGGCCAGGCGTTCGAGCGCCGTGGGGGAGAATCCCGCGGCGGCGACGGCGTTCCAGTACGGTCCCGCGTCGATCGTTCCGTCATAGGGCGTCAGCGGCCCGCGCGACTCGATCGCCCGCAGGAAAGAGAGCCCGTTCACGAGCATGGTGACGTCCCAGCCCAGCGCCCGGCCCAGCGCCTCGCCCTGGCCCGTGCGCAAGGACGCTTCCCGGGGCGTCAGAAGCTCGAAGGGCGTCTCCCGGAGGCGCTCGGCGGGCCGGCGGGGCACGGGGCGGACCGGACCTTCGGGAAGGAAGCTCGAGGGGATCTGAAGTCGGCCCTGTTCGTCGGAGCGCTGGTAGGAAAGGACGATTTCGTCGGCGGATCGCCGGAGCAGGAAGAAAAGAAGCGTCTCCTCCTCGTAGCCGCGGAGCTTGCGGGGAAAGCGGCACCCCAGGCGGGCTTCGAAGCGGGCGCGGACGGCGTCGCTGAAGAAAGGATCCTCGAGAATGAAGCGCGGGAAGACGCGCTCGTTGAGTCCCAGGACGACCAGAGCGCGAAAGGAGAGGCCGCGGGCGGCCATAGCGTCGAGCACCTGGACGCCGGCGGCGCCGCCGGCGGGCTCCGCGAGCCGGGCGAGCTGTTCGAGGAGAACCTCGAGAGGCTCCTCGAACGCCAGTCCCTCGAGGGCGGCCAGGCCCTCGACGGCGGCTTCGACGCGCGGGTCGGGGTGCAGGAAGCGGCGCAGGCGCTCGAGCGCCCACGAGGCGAAATCCGCCCAGCCGCCGGTCGGAGGCGGAGGAGCCTCGAGCAGTCCCCGGACGGATTCCCAGAAAAGGTCCACTTCCGAGCGCGGCAGGACGAACGGGCGCTTGCCGGCCCGGGCGCCGCGGTCGCACACGTAGTCCTTCCCGGCGGCCCCGCCGAGGCGGCGGCGCCAGACGTCCGCCCCGCGGCCGATGCCCATGAGACGCGAAGCCTGGTCCCAGAGATCCGGATCTCCTCCGGGGCGGCGGAAGAAGGGCGAGCGCAGGAGGTCCAGGACGTCCGCGCGGTCGAAATCCTCGAGCGAAAAAAGCAGGCGGGCCGCCTTGACGCGCGGATCGCGGTCCAGCCGCCGGCGGGCGCTGGACGTGTAGGGGATCCGATGTTCGCGGAAGACGGCGTCCACGAGGTCCGCGTACGGCTCCAGCGTCCGCGCGACGACTCCGATTTCATCGTAAGGGATTCCCTGGTCGGCCCATCGGAGGATTTCCTTGGCCGCCGCCCAGACTTCGTCGTGGGCGCCGGAGGCCGAAATCTGCGAGACCTTAGGCCGGGGCTCGTCGGCGGGAAGGTCGCGCCGGGCGCGCGCCAGGGGGGCGATGAAGGCGTCCAGGAACTCCCGCGCGTAGGCGTACTCCGGCCGGTCCTCGCAGGGAAAGAAGCACGTCACCTCCGTGCGCCGGCGGACCTCGCGGAAGAGATCGATCTGGTTCTGGTCGAGCTCGTAGAAGCCGTAGTAGAGGACGTGGCGGAGCGAGCCGAGGAAAGCGGACGCGGGAGCGTGTTCGGCGGCGCGGCGGATGACGTCGGCGCGCACATGGAGTTTGCGGCGGCGGAGCTCTTCCGAGTAGCGCTTGTAGAGGGACAGAAGCTCGGCCAGCTTGGGGGCCTCCTCGAGTCCCAGTTCCTCTTCGGCCAGCAGGGCGAGGGCCGCATCCGGTTCGACCGCGGCGGCCTTGAGTTCGTGGAGGGCGCCGACGAGGGCGCCGGGCGAATGGGCGCGGGAGAGGTAGCGTTCGCCGGCGAAATGGCGGCGGAGGATCGCGCGCAGGAGGCGGGAGGGGACCAGATCGTCCAGAAGAACGCGGGCTCCCTCGGGGGCGGATTCCTCGTACAGGCGGCGCGCGAAGGAGAAGAGGTTGAAGAACCGCGCGGCGGCGAACCCCTCCGGGACCGCCTCGAGGGCCAGGAGTTTGAGTCGATCGGCCAGCCGCCGCGAGGGGGCGACGACCGCCAGGGGAGCCAGGGGCTCCTGGCGCCGCAGGCGGCGGAAGGTCTCGACGAAGGCGCTCTCGAGCGCCGGGCGGAAGGGGCCGACGACGAGGTCCATCCGGGTAAGTGTACGCGACGGGCGTCTCTTCCGGGCAGAATACGTCGCGCGCCGGAGCCGTCAAGAAAGCGGCGCGCGTCCCTCAGCAGGCCCGCCGGTCGGCGCGGCCTTCCTTGGCCTGGAGGAGCACGTCCTCGAAGGGAAGACGGGTGAGGTCTTCGAGGCAGGTGAGATTCGTGCAGAACCCGGAATTGCGCAGGACGTCCGTGACGCGGTCCGGCGTGTCGTAGACCTCGCCGCAGGACGGGCAAATGATCGAAGCCGATCCGCCGTGCGTATCCACCGATCCCCCGGTCGCGTTCATGCCCCTCTCCTCCCGCAAAAGACACGGAAATTTTGCCTCCGGCGGATTTCGAGATCAAGGAGAAAATGGACGCCCCGGAAGATCTCTTGAAAACCCGGCCGGGAAGGATAAACTACGGAACGTTCGCGGCCGTCCGAGGCCCGCGGAGCCCGCCGTCCTCGGACCCGTGCCCGTAGCTCAACTGGATAGAGCGTCTGGCTACGAACCAGAAGGCTGCAGGTTCAAGTCCTGCCGGGCACACCACCTCGACGCCGTCCGCCGCGGCTTCAGTCGGGCACTTTGTAGGACGCCTTGCGCCGGGACCACCAGATTCTCCATTCCTGGAAGGTCGTCCACTTCTCCCGCGTGATGGACTGCAGCGCCCTGAAGATCTCGGCGCGCATCTCGTTCAGCCGCGCCGCCGCGGCCGCCCGGTCGCCCACCCCGCGGTCGTCCCGGTAGGGTCCGGCCTGCTCCCGCTTGATCCACTTCTCCACATCCTCCCCGAGGTCGATCAACGGCTCGATCGATTCTCGGCGACGCATCGCGCCCGCGGCGGCCACGGCCGCTTTGGCCACCCGTATGGGATCGGCCCGGAAGTGATGGTGAATCGTGGGAAGCGCCTCCTCGTCGCCCAGAGCGCTCCATCCCTCCAGAACCGCGGCCTGCACTTCGGGTTCTTTCTGGTTCGGCCCGCCCATCGCCCCGCGAAGGATCGCCGCCGCCGACGGGCGGAACCTCCCGAACTTCCCCAGCGCCCGGGCCGCCGCCGCGCGCACCCCCGGCGACGGATCCCCTCCCATGAGAATCTCAGCCAGCATCTTCAGCGTCTTCTCGTCCTGAACTCCCGCCAGTTCCGAGACGGCCGCGGCCCGGACCGGAGGCGCGGGATCCCGGAGAAGTTTCCGGAAACGCTCCATCGCCGCTTCAACCTTCCGCGCGCGCATCTGGGCTACGGCCGCCTCGTCGACCGCCGCGCCGCCCTGCGCCAGGACGGCGATCTCCTCGCCCTCCAGCGCCCGGCCGTAGAGCCGGATGTCATCCAGCTGGCCCTGAAAGCCGCCGTGCATTCCCCCGTATCCGAACGTCAGCGGATCCGCCGAAACGGCCGGCGTTCCAGACCTTGCCGCGGAGGCGCCGAGGGATCCGTTGACGTAGACCAGGGCCGTCTGGCCCCGAACCGCACAGGCGACATGGTGCCAGGCATCCAGACCGATGGGCGCGGAGCTCAGGAGGTTGACGATGGATTCCCCCGCTCCATTGTATTGTTGGAAGAGGATGCGGCGGGTGCCGGGCTCCAACCAGACGCCGAACTGCCGCAGTTGCAAGTTCCCCTTTCCTACAAAGCGTACCCAGTCGGAAGGCGCCGCCGTAGCCCGAACCCAAAAGGAAACCGTAAAGTCACCGATCAGCCGCAGTGCCGGAGCGTCGGGAACAACAACCTGCGCGTTTCCCCCGGGAAACGTCATGCACCGGTCGTTCGGAAACTTGAAGGTCGGTCGAGTGCCGGGGAGAGGACCCACGGTCGTGGCGCCGTTGCGATACGTTCCGGGATGGGCGCCCGTCACGTCGGCGGCCACGCCGTCCGGCGGGGGATCCGCCTCGTCCCCCCTCCAGTACCCCACGAGGTCCTGTCGCACGGACGTCGCCCACGAGCCCGCCGCGACGGCCGCCCAGCCCGCGAGAATGCCTCCGATCAAGCCCATGGCGCGTGCGCTCGCCTCATCGCCGTCGGAGGACCGCAACCCCCAGAAGCGCCGCCGCCAGGGCCGGCCCCGCCGGCGCCGGACCCGACGTTCCGCACCCGCAGCGGCCATCGACAAGACCTTCTTCGTGGTCGTTGGTCCGGGGCGGGTACGGCTGAACCTGCAGGGGACCCACCGTGTTCGAGACCGCCGATCCCAGCCCATTGACCGCCAGGACCCGGTAGTAATAGACCTCCAATGGGTTCACGTTGGTATCCGTGTAGCTGTTGGACGTGTACGATGTCGCCACATCGGCCCACGGTCCCCCCGAGGCGAGGGCCCGCTGGATCGTGTAGCCGGGGATATTGGGGTCCGGGGCCGGCGTCCACGACAGATCCACCCGCATGATCCCCGCCGAGCCCGTCAGCGACGGAGCCGCGGGTTCCGTATAGCCCCGGTAGAGGGCGTCGACCTCGCCGGCGCTCAACGCGCGCGCATAGAGCCGGACGTCGTCGATCTGTCCCTGGAAGCCCTGATGAAACGCCGCCGCGCCGATCGTGAGCGGGTCGGACGAGGTCCCCGGCGTACCGGTCCGCGTTCCCGTCACGTGAAGCGCTCCGTTGATGTACATCCGCGCCGTGCCGCCCTGGATCTGACAGGCGATGTGGTACCAGCTGTTTGCCCCCGTCTGAAGCGTGCTCGACAGATTGAGGATCGCATTACCGGACGCATCGTATTGTTGAAAAAGGATCCGCCCGTCGCTCCCGGCCCATTCCCAAACCCCGAAGTTGCGCTGAGTGGAGTTTCCTTTGCCGACCATCCGCGCCCAGTCCGACACGTCCCCGGTCTTGCGCATCCAGAAGGCGACCGTGAAATCGCCGGTCACACGGAGGGCCGGCGCGTCGGGAACCGACACGTGGGCCGCCGGCTGCGCACCCCCCGCGAAGGTCATGCAGCGGCCGTTCGGAAACGCGAAGGCCGCCGGTGTGCCCGGGAGCGGCCCCACGGTCGTGGCGCCGTTCTGGTAGGCGCCGTCATAGGTCCCCGCGGAGTCGTCCGCGACGTTTCCCGGCGGCGGATCCGCCTCGTCTCCCTTCCAATAGGCCACAGGCCCCTGCTGCGCTTCGGCGGTCCAGGCCGCCAACATCGACGCGACAATGGCCGGCCAGAACGGCGCCGCCCTCCCCGGTCTCGCCATACCCGCACCCCCGGATGTTCTATTCTCCTCTTTATTCTTCCATCCCGGGGAAACCGGGTAAGAAATTATGATTCCATGTGAATTCGAGGGAGGACGGGATGAGGGCAATGCCTTATGAGAACGGCCGGGGTGGGAGAACGCTCATTCCCCTCCGGCCAGCCGGTAGACGAACTCCACCGTTTGCGTCTCGCCCGCCGCGACCTTGACCCGCGCCGTCGCCGGCTCCGCCTTCACCGTGCTTGTCTCGTGCAGCACGGAAATCTCGTACTCCCCGGGAGGAAGCCCCCGGATCGCGAACGTCCCGTCCGGTCCCGTTACGGCATGGAACGGATGCTCCAGGACGTGCACGTACGCCACCATCCAGGGATGAAGGAAACACCGAAGGTCGATCTTGAACTCGGGACTCTTAAAGACCTTGTGGAGCTTCATCCCCTTGACCGGCATGCCGTCGTTGAACGCCCGGTTGTTGCGGGGCGAACACATCACGTTATGCAGCGTTGCGTCGCTGTTGCGGATCTCGAGCGTCTGGCCCGCCATGACGGCGACCACGTGGGGCGTGTAGACGCACGCCACCTGATCGAGAACCGCCGGCTCCTTCGGGGGATCGAACGTTCGGCCCTCGAGTCCCTTGCTGACGTACACGAGGACGTTCTGGAGCGTCTCGTCGGCGCCGTTCCTGCCGAATACCCAGCGCTCGTCGGGCGGCGCCTTCCCGCCGCAGGCCTCCTTGCAGAAGGCGTGGCCCAGCACCTGGGTCAAAGGCGGCGTTTCGGGTTTCCGGCCCTTCCACTTGACGATGCCGGTCACGGTCGCCGTCCCCTGGCCCGCCGCCGGAGCAGCCGCCTCCTGCGCGCCCGCCGACCCGCAGAGTCCCACCCCCGCCGCCAGAATCGCCGCCCATCGTGTCATGGATCTTCTCCGGCTCAATCCCGAGGGGCTCGCTTGGCGCCCTCGGCCACCCGGCCGGCGGGCACGATTCTCCAGACCGATCCCCGTTCGCTCTCATACGGATTCCATGTGCCGTACTGGCTCGGGGCGCTCGTCACCAGAATCTCGCCCTCCTCGTCCTCGCCCCCGGCCGTGAAATTCAACCGGGTGTCCAGCAGCTCCTGGAGGTGCCACTTGCCGGCCTCGTCCCGCGCCAGGCCCCACAGCCTCCCCGTCCCCCAGTCGCCCAGGAAATAAATCCCCTCGAGCTCCGGGGCCGCCTTGCCCCGATATACCCCCATCCCGATCACGCAAATCCCGTCCGTCGCGTGGTTGTATTCGGCCACCGGCAGCACGCCGACCACGGGAGTCTTCACCCCCTGCTGCTCCAGCTCCAGCGGAAACGGATGCACCCCGCACATCCGGTTCCACCCGTAGTCTTCGCCTCCCTTGGAGGAAGCCGGCTGGAAATTCACCTCCTCCCAGTGGTTCTGCCCGATGTCGGCGATGTAAAGATCGCCCGTCTTGCGGTCGAACGAGAACGTCCACGGGTTGCGCAGCCCGTAGGCCCAGATCTCGGGCTTGGCGTGCTGTTTGATCCGCGAAAACTCCAGCTCGCTGACCCCGAAGAGCACCATCAGCTTGGGCTGCGCGGCCTTGACGAAAGGGTTGTCCTGAGGAACCCCGTAGGTCAGATGCCCCGTGGGACGGACGTCGATCCGCAGCATTTTTCCCAGCCAGGTGCCGAGATTCGGACCCACATCCAGGACGTCCCCCTCCCATCCGCCGTCGCCCACGCCGATGTACAGATACCCGTCCGGCCCGAAGGCGATCTTGCCCCCGTGATGGTTGACGTACGGATAATCGATCCGGATCACGGGACGGGCGGTGGTCATGTCGGCCTTGTTCGGATCGCCGGCGGAGACCTTGTACTCGACGACGAAGGTGGCCCCGTTGAACCAGAGATCCGCGTAGCTCACGTAGAAGAGGCCGTTCTCCTTGAACCGGGGATGAAACTCGATGGCGTAGAGACCGCATTCCAGGAACTGGAAGAACGTGTTGGCCCGGTTGTCATAGAAGGGCTCCGGGAGGACCTTTCCCGAACGGTCGATGATGCGGATGGTGCCGGGACGCTCGCACACGAACAGCCGGCCCGTGCCGTCGCGCGGGCTGGCCACGTGAACGGGATCCACGAAGCCCCCGGCCACCTCCACGAGTTCCACCTTCACGCCCGACTTGGCTCCCGGCAGCCTGCCCCCGGGGCGCGCCACCTCGATCCGGACCGGCTCGGCGGACTCGACCATCAGAGACTTCCGCGGGGCGGACTTCGGCGCCGCGGCGGGCGCGGCCCCCGACGCGCATCCCCCCAGAAACGCCACGACGCTCGCCGCGAAGGCGACGGTCTGCTTCATAAGACGTTCCTCCCCCGAGTTCCCTACGTGATGTAGTTCCCCGAACCGGGCCGTTCCGGTAGCCGAAACGCACGCCAAGGTATCCGCGCCTCGCGAAGGGCGTCAAGAAATTGGTCCGAACTTACCGCGGCCGCGTCCCCACGGGTAATAAGCGCAGGAGGGACGATCCTTGCAACGCGCGGGCGATCATGGTACCACTGGGACTGCCGTGGAGGTGACGCGCCGGTCGTTCCTCAAGGTTTCCGCCGCGGGCGCCCTCGTCACGCCCCTCGGCTTCGATCTCTCCCCCGCCCTGGCCGAGGCCCGCCGGTTCAAGATCGCCCGCACGACCGAAACCCGCTCGATCTGCCCCTACTGCTCCGTCTCCTGCGGCGTCATCGTCCACACGCGCGGCGACGGCAAGAACACCCAGCGACAGATCGTCCACGTGGAAGGCGACCCGGACCACCCGATCAACCAGGGCACGCTCTGCCCCAAAGGCGCCACCCTCAAACACTACGTGGACAACGACCGCCGCCTCGTGCGCCCCCTCCATCGCGCCCCCGGGGCGCGGGAGTGGACCCCGATCTCCTGGGACGAGGCCGTCGACCGCATCGCCCGCCGGATCAAGGCCACGCGGGACGCGACCTTCGTGGCCCAGGACGCGCGCGGCCGGCGCGTCCACCGCCTGGAGTCGATCGCCGCGATCGGCGGATGCACGGACACCAACGAATTCAACTGGCTCTTCCAGAAAACCGCCCGCGCCCTCGGCATCGTCCACCTGGAACAGCAATCGCGGATCTGACACGGCCCCACGGTGGCGAGTCTCGCCCCCACGTTCGGCCGCGGCGCGATGACCAACGGATGGACCGACATCCGCAACGCCGACGTCATCCTGGCCATGGGCGGCAACCCCGCCGAGAATCACCCCTGCGGCTTCAAGTGGGCGATCGAGGCCAAGAAGAAGCGCGGCGCCCGGCTCGTCTGCGTGGACCCGCGTTACAACCGCACCGCCGCCGTCAGCGACGCCTTCGTCCCGATCCGCTCCGGCACCGATATCGCCTTCCTGGGCGGCCTCATCCGCCACGCGCTGGAAAACCGCCGCTTCCATGAGGAGTACGTCCGGCTCCACACGAATGCGCTCTTCCTGCTCGAACCCGGCTCGGAGTTCGACCCCCGGGAAGGCGTCTTCGGAGGCTTCGACGGGACCCGCTACGACCGCTCCCGCTGGAGATACCGCCTCGACGACAAGGGCTTCGCCCGCCGGGCGGCGTCGCTCGACGATCCGGACTGCGTCTTCCAGCATCTGCGGCGCCACTTCTCGCGCTACACGCCCGAAGTCGTCGCGGACATCTGCGGCTGCTCCCGTGAAGACTTCCTCAGGGCCGCCGACATCGTCACGTCGACCGGCACCCCGGACCGCGTGGGCACGATCCTGTACGCCCTCGGCTGGACCCAGCACTCGACGGCCGTCCAGATCATCCGGTCCGCGGCGATCCTGCAGCTCCTGCTCGGCAACGTGGGCCGCCCGGGCGGGGGCGTGAACGCCCTGCGCGGCCACGCCAACATCCAGGGCGGCACCGACCACGGCGTGGCCTATCACGCGCTGCCCGGATATCTTCGGATGCCCGAACCGGACGACCGAACGGCGGCGGACTACCTGCGTCGCCTGATCCCGCCCGCCCTGTCTCCGACCTCCATGAACTACTGGGCCCACGCCGACCGCTTCTTCGTCTCCCTCATGAAGGCCCTGTACGGCAAGGCCGCCACGGCGGAAAACGACTGGGCCTACGACTGGCTCCCCAAAGTCGACGGCAACTACTCGTGGGTCTACATCTTCGACCGCATGTATCGCGGCCAGATCCGTGGGTTTCTCGTCTTCGGCATGAACCCCGTGGCCAACGGGCCCAACTCCGAAAAGATCCTCGCGGCCCTCTCGAAGCTGGAATGGATGGTCGTGGCCGAGGCCTTCGAAACGGAAACCGCCGCCTTCTGGAAGGTCGCCGGAGACAACCCCCGGACCGAAGTCTTCCTCCTCCCGGCAGCCATCTTCGCGGAAAAGGACGGCTCGTTCACGAACTCCTCCCGCTGGGCTCAGTGGAAGTACAAGGCGGCCGACCCGCCGGGGCTGGCCAAGACCGACCAGGAAATCCTCGCGCGGATCTTCCTGCGCCTCCGCCAGCTCTACGCGGCCGAGGGAGGCGCTTTCCCCGATCCGATCCTGGGGCTGGACTGGTCGTACAAGAATCCCTTCGAGCCCTCGCTCGAGGAAATCGCCCGCGAGATCAACGGACGGGACCTGGCGACGGGCCGGCAGCTTTCGGGATTCGCCGAGCTCAAGGCGGACGGGACCACCGCGTGCGGCAACTGGCTCTACTGCGGAAGCTTCACGGAAGCCGGCAATCTCATGGCGCGGCGCGATCCCCGCGACCCTTCCGGGCTGGGCCGCTACGAGGGCTGGGCCTGGAACTGGCCCATGAACCGCCGCGTCCTCTACAACCGCGCCTCCGCCGACGCCCAGGGACGTCCCTGGGATCCCTCGCGGCCGGGCATCGTCTGGGACGGCTCCCGCTGGATCGGCGACGTGCCGGACCTGCGCCCCGACGCCCCCCCCGGGACGCTCGACGCCTTCATCATGCTTCCGGAGGGAGTCGCCAAGCTCTGGGCGCCCGACTTCGCCGACGGTCCCTTCCCGGAACATTACGAGCCGGCCGAACATCCGGTTGATAATCCCCTCCACCCGAAACGCACGACGAACCCGGTCGCCCCGATCCTCACGAGCGACCTCGACAGGCTTGGAAGCTCCCGCGAGTACGATCTCGTGGCCACGACCTTCCGGCTCACGGAGCATTTCCATTACTGGACCAAGCACGTGGCCCCGACGGCGCTCCTTCAGCCCGAGTTCTTCGTCGAGATCCCCGAAGAACTGGCCGCCGCGCGCGGGTGGCGCAACGGCGACCGCGTCCGCGTCTCGACCCCCCGCGGATCCGTCGAGGGCCGGGCGCTGGTGACCCGCCGGATCCGCCCCCTGAAGGTCGCCGGCAAGACGGTCTGGCAGGTGGCGCTTCCCATCCACTGGGGCTTCACCGGCCGGACGGACAAGGGACGCGACCGCGGACCCCTCGTCAACCTCCTGACTCCGTCGGTGGTGGATCCGAACTCGTTCACCCCCGAGTACAAGACCTTCCTCGTCAAGCTGGAGAAGCTGCCGTGAGCGGCGCCCTCGAGATCGCCCGGATCTCCGCGGCCGAGCCGCGGGCGGCGGTGCGCGCGGACGAGCAGCTCTGCATGCTCATCGACACCACCACCTGCATCGGCTGCAAGGCGTGCGAGGTGGCCTGCGTGGAGTGGAACGACCTCAAGCTCGAGCCCGAATACGGCGAGCGGATCCTCCATTCCTATCAGACGATGCCGGACATGACCCCGGCCTTCTGGAACCTCATCCGGTTCGACGAAATCGCGGTGGACCGGGACCGCCGGCCGCTTCTCCCGGCCGCCGCGGAGGCCGCCGGCGACGCGGGCGTCATGATGCTCATGCGCAAGGACATGTGCATGCACTGCGCCGAGCCGGGGTGCCTGATCGCCTGCCCCGCCGAAGGCGCGATCGTTCAGTACACCAACGGCATCGTGGACTTCCGCCAGGACCACTGCATCGGGTGCGGGTATTGCATGACCGGATGCCCGTTCAACATCCCGAAATTCGACGGCGAATCGCGCCGCGTCTACAAGTGCACGATGTGCAGCGACCGCGTGGCTCACGGGCTGGGCCCCGCGTGCGTGAAAGCCTGCCCCACGGGCTGCCTGGAGTTCGGGACCAAGCGCGAGATGCTCCGGCGGGCCGCCCGGCGGGCCGAACAGGTCCGGACCGAGGGCTTTCCGAACGCGGGCGTCTACGATCCCGCCGGAGTGGGCGGCACGGGCGTCGTATACGTCCTCCACCACGCCGATCGGCCGGAGCTCTATGGAGCCCTTCCGGCGAATCCGCGAATCGACCCTCAGGTCGCCTTCTGGAAGGGTCCGCTCAAGTGGCTCGGCGGCCTTTCGCTCGGGGCGTCGCTGGCCGCGGCGGCGGTCCATTACCTCGTGGCCGGACCCCGCCGCACGCGCCCGGCCGCGGCGGCGCCGGCCCGCGAAATCGTCCGGTACACCGCCTTCGAGCGCGCGCTCCATTGGACCGTGGCGGCGACGTTTCTCTATCTCGCTCTGACGGGCCTGGGGCTCTTCACCCCCAAGCTGGCGTGGTTGCTCGACCTTCTGGGCGGCGGCCAGACCGCGCGCGCGTGGCACCCGATCGTGGGAATGGTCTTCGTCGCGGCGGTGCTCGGACAGTTCGCCCTGTGGTTCCGCGACCTTCGCCTGACCGGGCAGGACGTCGCCTGGCTTCGGAAGATCCGCGACTACGTGGCCGGCCGCGACGAGAAGGTCCCGCCGTCCGGACGCTTCAACGCGGGACAAAAGCTCCTTTTCCGGGCGCAGGTCTTCCTGGCCGCCGTCCTCCTGGCCAGCGGAGTGCCGATCTGGTTCCCGGAGGAATTTTCCCGCGGCCTGCGGCTTTGGTCGCTCGGGATTCACTCCGCCGGCGCCGTCGCGGCGATCCTCTCCCTCGTCGTCCACGTGCACATGTCCGTTTTCGTCACCCGCGGCGCGCTGCGCGCCATGACCGAGGGGAAGGTCACGGAGGACTGGGCCCGGCACCACCATGCCGCGTGGGCCGAGGAGAAGCTCGGCCCTCCGGAACCTCCCCGGGGATAGCCCTCCGGTGAGCGACGTGTGGGACCGCCGGATCCGGCGCGCTGCCGAGCTCGAACGGGAGTGGCCCTTCGCCGCGGACCTCCTGCGCTTCTACCGCGAACTGGCCGCCCTCCAGCGGGAAATCGCGCGGCAGGATCGGGCCGTCGCCCTGCGCCGCCTGATCGCCTGGACGGCCGGGCGCGCGCCCGCGGCGGCCGCGGCCGAGGCGCGGCTCTGGGAGAACGATCCCGAAGGCCGCTGGCGGGAAGAGGAGTCGCGCCCCCACGCCCGGGACGGTTCCTGCCGGGATTGCGCCTCGCCTCTTTATCACTTTCTGCGCGCGGCGCTCGGCCAGGCGTTCGCCGCCGGCGCTCCGGCGGCCTCCGAACCCCGCGGAGAATCCCCCTGCTGCGGCGCGCCGCCCGGAGCGGCCGTTCTGCGCGAGGACCCCGAAGCCGGGGCCCTGCGGCGGTCGCTGCTTTGTTCCCGATGCGCGAGCGAGTGGGCCTTTCCGCGGATTCTGTGCCCGCGCTGCCGCGAGGAGCGACCGGAGAGGCTCCCGCGCTACGCGGCCGACGAAATCCCCTGGGTGCGGATCGAAGCGTGCGACTCGTGCCGCCGGTACCTCAAGGCCATCGATCTCTCCCGGAATCCCGGAGCCGACCCCCTGGTGGACGAGCTCGGATCGACGCCGCTCGATCTGGCGGCCCGCGAGCGCGGATACGAGAAGATCGCCCCCAACCTGGCCGGGCTGTGACCCGGCGTCAGGCGGCCCGCGTCGCCGGCGGACGCCGCATCGCGTACCGGATCCAGAAGTAGACGTGGGGATCGAGAATGTCGAGCTCCCGCGATTCGGCGTCCCACTCCACGGGGCGGTGCTCGGGATTTTCGAAGATCTCGTTCCACTGGTTGAGCGCGCCGAGCAGATCGGGTTTCTCGCCCTGCACCAGACGGGCCGCGCGCTCCCGCAGCTCCTCGTAGCCGAACTTCATCCGCGGCGGGTCCAGAGCGATCGCCCGCGTCAGCACTTCGTACACGTCGCCGCGATCCTCGTCGGAGAACCCGTAGACCTTGCGCTCCGGGCCGCGCCGCCGCGGCCCCTGCCGGAGCTTGGCGAGAACCGTGTCGTTGACGTAGGAGCGCGCCGCCCGATCCAGGACGGCCCGCCGGTCGATCTCTCCAAGCCCGAACGCCCGCGGCGGCCCCTCTCCCGAAACTCCCAGAACGCGGCACGTTTCCAGGCACAGCGTGTGCATGATCTGCGGCGACGTCAGCGCTTCCTCCGCGAGCCAGGCGAGCACTTCGCCGCTCGGCCGCAGTCCGACCTTCGGGAAGCCCAGATGGCCGATCTTCATGAGATCCTGCGCCGTCCAGAACCCGAGGTCGATCGAGTAGACGCGACCGCTCAGATCCGGATTGGAACGGACGGGATCGTCCTCCCGGTGGGGCAGGCTCAGGATCACGACCGTGACGCCTTCGTAGGCGGCGCGCTTGATCTGGCGGCAGATCTCGCGCTGAACCTCCCGATCCACGTAGTGGAAGTCGTCCAGCACCAGCGGCAGACGGCGCCGCCGGAGCGCCTGAAGCGCGTACTCCATCGGATTGACGCGCACGCTCTGCGTCAGGCGCCCCCCCGCCTGGTCGAAGGCCTGCATCCAGAGATCCTCGGGCCCCCGGATGCGGCCGCCGGGAATCACGACCTGGTCGCGCCCGAAGCGGCGCTCGCAGAGCGTGGTCTTTCCGGTCTTGGAGGCCCCCACGATCGAGACGATCTTGCCGGGCTGCGCGAGCGCCTCGTCGAGCTGGCGCTCGAACTTGCCTCCCTGCGGAGCGACGTAGGTCTGCGCGGGAAATCCGTCCGGGATGAAAACGTCTACAGGACGCATGCCGAGGGGCCGGCCGCCCCCTGAGTGAGCCCGCGGGGCGCCCGGGAGTTACGGCCGGGGTTCAGCGCCGTTCGACGAACTCGGCCGATCCCCCCGAGGCGGGAGGTTCGCCTTCCACGCGCACGTCTCCGAGCACGTTGGCCCCTCCGTGCGACGGATCCCAGACGCCCTCGTTGGCCAGCCGGATCGCGTACTCGGCGCGTTCGGCCAGGGAGGGCGCCTCGTCCGGCAAACGCAGCGCCAGCCGGTAGACCCCGGGAGCCAGCGTCCGCGGCAGCGCCAGGCGCGCCGCCAGCGCGATCTCGGCCCCCGGTTCCCACCGGCGGGGATCGACCGAAGCCAGCCGGGCCGCCCGGCGGCTTCCTCCGCCGATCAGAACCGCCTCGACCGGCCGCCGGTTGAACGGCGCGGCGAAGCCGACGTTGCGGATCCGGGCCGAAAGCCGGAGTTCCCCGCCCGGGGGCGCCTTCCCGGTCCAGGTCGCCTCCCGCAGGACCAGCCGGTACCCCAGGCGCTTTCGGACGGCGCCGTCATACCCCTGCTCCCGCCAGGCGCGGCGGACGTCGTCCGAATACCGCCAGTGCAGAAACGATCCGCGCAAAAGTTCAAGCTCGGTCACGAACTCGGCTCCGGTTCCGCGCGGCGGCCCGTCGGTGGTCTCGAATCCCACGGGAACGAACCGCGCGTCCTGCGCCAGCCATTCCTTCCAGGTCCGCACCGGCTCCTCGTACGTCCCCATGTCGTTGGGGCCGGAAAAGAAGGCGTCGTTGTGGTGTCCGACGCGGGCGCGGGGGGTGGGTTGAAACGCCTCCCCCGGAGTCAGGGGCCCGCCGACGCTTTCCTGCTTGAAGCGAGGAGTGCGGACCTGGACCGAACGCGACGCCGGCAGCGCCGCCAGGATCGCCTTCAGGATATCCCGCCGGTGCTCCGGAGCGTCCAGCCCGTGGGTCGAACCGTGCCATTCGCCCCAGGCGCCGATGAAGCCGGCCTGGAGCACGGCGATGACGTCCTGGTGGGTTTCCAGGACGGGCTTGAGCTGCGAAAGATGGGCCAGAACGACCGCCTTCGGCGCGTCCGGCCGTCCCAGGTTCTCGCTGTAATAAAACCGGAGGACCACTTTGATTCCGGCGGCCCGGACCGACCGGAACCCTTCCCCGAGCCGCGCCAGAAACTCCTCCGGAATCGGTCCGCCGCGCCAGTCCGCCAGACACACCCCCGCATAAGCGAGCGCGATTCCCCGGGTTCTCAGGAATTCCCAGGGCCGGGGCTTGAGCAGATCGATGAAGTAAATCATGCCCCGCTCGGGATTGGGAAAGTCTTCTTCCGAAGGAGCGAACGTGCGGGTTATCTCGTCGCCGGAAACGGGGGCCGTCAGAATCGCGGCCGCAAGACAGAATACCGCGGCGGGCGGCACGCTCTCATTTTAAGGACCGTCCTCTCGGTTTCAAGCCCGCGGCCCCGACGCATCCCGAGAGACCGGACCCCGTCTCTCCTCGCCAAGCACCTCCAGCACCGCCCGGTTCCATCCCTCGGGACCGGCGCCGTCCGCCCGCCGCAAGCCGGGCACCTGCGCCGCCAGCTCGGAATCGAAGCTCCCGTCCGGTTTCCGAACCGCCACGGGCACGTCCACGGCCGAAAGAAGCGGGAGATCGTTCGGGCTGTCTCCGAGTCCGAGGGTGCGGATCGGCCCGAGCTTGCGCTCGAAGAGTTCCCGGAGGAGGCGGACCGCGCGGCCCTTGTCCGTGGCGCCGTGAAGGTGCCAGTAGCGCCCGCCCCGGGTGATGCGGAGCCCCCGCGACGCGGCCCACGCGGCCAGACCCGCCGCATGCCGCTCCTCGTCGGCCAGGAAACGGAAGGGCTCGTCGAATTCGCGCCGGGCGGCCAGCCGCGCCAGTTCCAGCGGAAGATTCGTTTCGCGGGCCACCTCCTCGGGGGTCATGTCGCTGAAGCCTCGGACCGCTCCGCCGGTTCGACGCTTGAGCTCGGCGAAGGCCTCGAGGATCCGTTCCCGGCCGCAGGACAGGGGCAGCAGCGCGTACGTTCCGCGATCCTCCCAGGGGGCCGCCCGTTCGTCGAAGTACCCGCGGGGCGCCCCGACGGCCGCGCCGTCTTCGGGAACGAAGGGATCCGGGAATCCGAGAAGCGCCTGGACATGGAGGATCTCGGCGGCGGTTTTGGAGCTGCACGGCACGAGGGGGATCCCGCGCCGCCGGAGCTCGGCCAGCGCCGGCCGGGCCGCCTCGAACGAATAGGTGCGCGCCTCCAGAAGGGTGGCGTCGAGATCCGTGAAGACGACCCAGCGGGCGCTCATCCCGCGCGCTCCCAGCGCTCCAGAAGCGTGGGCTTGAGCTCCTCGAAAAGCCGGGCCTGCTCGTCCACCAGCCGGTCGGCCTGGGCGGTCGTCATGTCCCGGGTTTCCTGGACGAATCCCGCCACGCGTCCGAAGTAGAGCGGCACGAGCATCTCGACGAGCTGCGGGCGGTCGCCGGACCAGCGCTGGAAGGCGGTGGCGAAGTCGTAGACGACGTGGACCCAGAGCTCGGGCGGAAAGCTCCACTGTTCCGGTTCCTGCCGGGCGATCTCCTGGAGGCGGGCGAACCGCTCCTCGCCCACGACCTGGCGCCACACGGCCCCGAAGTGCTCCAGCCCTTCGCGGTACCGCCGGCAGAGGCTGGGCAGGGAGACCTCGACGGGCTCGGGCTCGATCTCCTTGACGGCGCCCACGAGAGGGACCGGCTCGCTGCCGCGGATGTTTTTCCACACGCTCTCGTAGCGCTTCATCATTCCGAAGAGGGTGCCGACGACCTGGCGGAACATGGGTCCCAGATGCGCCGCCGGATCCTTGGGATCGTGGATCTTGCTCCCCAGGAAGGTTTCGCAGACGCGCATGCCTTCGCAGATCGCGATCGTCGTCATCCAGATGTCGATGCCGAATTTCGCGACGTCGGTTTCCCAGACGTCCTCCTGGGTGAGGCGCTTCATCATGCGGGGAGAAAGCCCGAAGTCGCCGCCGATGGGCTGGCGGAGGCGCTTGCCGTAGAGGGCCTGGGTCAGGGAGCGGGCGATGTGGTTGGTGATCGTGGCGTCGTACTTGTGGCGCACGTAGAAGGGGCTGACGAAATCGTATCCTTCGGTCAGGACGGGTTCGACGACGGAGCGGACCCACTCCGGAGTGATGGAGCGCAGGTCGCTGTCGAAGACGGCGCAGGCCTTGGCTTCCAGAAGGAGCGCGCCCTCGAAGATGCAGCGGAGGCTGGTGCCCTTGCCCGGGACTCCGCGGTAGATCGTCACCACCTTGTCCACGCCGCGCGCGAGCTTGGTCTTCTGGGCCACCTCGCGGGTGTAGTCGGTCGAGCCGCCGTCGGAAACGATGAGGAGCAGGGCCTTGCCGGGGAAATACGTGCTCAGCCCCTCCGCCGCGGCCTTCATGACGTGGGAGATGGTGCGCTCGCTGTTGAAGGCGGGGATGCCGACGACGACGTCGGCCCAGCCGATTTCGGTGAGCCGGTTCCGGGCCCACTCCCGAAGCGCGGTGTCGAGCATTCCTTGTTGTCCTCCTCCACGGCGTTGCGCAGCCGATCCAGGAATTCCGGGATCGCGCTGGTGACGCGGTTCCAGTTCGGAATCAGCGGCGTGCCCAGGGGGTCGTCCAGCACCGCCCGGGCCGCCGCGTCGATCGAGACGGCGAACGTTTCCACGGCGATGCCCTCGGCGTGGCGGTCGAAGTGCAGCCCGTTGATGAGGGCGTCGTCGTTGTACTTGCGGATGGCTTCCTGGGCTTCCCGCAGGTAGGCGGCCTTCACGCTCTTGAAGAAGCCGTCGGAGATCGCCACCCCCTCGCTGGCGAGCGTGCGGAAGAGGTGCTTGGCGATGTCCGTGGCCATGCGGTGCAGCCCCGCCTCCGGATTGTCCTTGGAAAGGTCCTGATGCTTGTGGTCGTAGGTCTCGCAGATGTCCACCTCGCAGATCCGTCGGGGAGCGCAGTTGCGGAAGACCTCGGAGAGAACCCCCACTTCCAGGCCCCAGTCGCTGGGGATGCTGATGATGCGCGCGAGGTCCGTGGTCATGGCGAACTCGCCCGCGAGGGGATACCGGAAGCTGTCCAGGAACACGAGGATGGGCAGGTATCCGGCCAGCTTCTGCAGGGTCCGCACCAGCGGCGTCATGAAAAGCCGCGTCACCCGACCGTTGAAGCGGTCCGTCACGCGCGCGTAGTAGCCCTTGGCGAATTCGTAGGACATGCTGGTGTTGGCGACCGGGTAGCACAGGCGGGCCAGAAGCTCCCGGGAGTAGGTCAGGATGTCGCAGTCGTGCAGGGCGATGGCGTAGCTCTTCTCGTCGGAGAGGATGTAGCCCATGCCCATCCAGACGGAGCGCCCCTTGCCGCGCGGCCCGGCGGAGATGTTGTTCTGCGCCAGGAGCTGATAGAGCTCCGCCATCCGCGGTCCGTCGTTCCAGATGATGCGGGTGGGCGTGGGCATGTCCCGGAAGAACTCCTGCGTGCGGCGGAACTGCGCCTCGTCGGCCCGGTCCAGGACGAGCACGATCTGGCGCAGGTACTTCACCTGCTTGAGGTGCTCGACGATGCGGGGCATGGCGGGCCCCTCGAATTCGGACCAGAGGCTCGGAAGCAGCAGCGTCACCGGCTGCTGGCGCTGGAACTTCTTGAGCTCCGCCTCCATCTTCTCGAGCTTGGTGCCGGGAAAGCGGTGCAGCGTGCTGATGACGCCGGTCTGGTAGAAGTCGCTCACGGGAACCTCCCCTCCGGGACGGAATCCGTCCGCCGACGGACGACTTTTATATTATCGCCCGCGCTCCCGAAGCCACGTCAGGAGCACGAGCGCGTCGCGCAGATTCTGCGTGATGAGGAAATTCCGCCGGACGTGCTCGCGGCCTTCCTCGCCCATCCGCGCCGCCAGGTCCGGGTTCTCCAGGAGCGTGTAGATGCGGAAGGCGGCCCCCTCGACCGTGCTGACGAGATATCCGGTGACCTCGTGCAGCACCTGGGTGGGAATGCCTCCAGCCAGCCCGCCCACGACGGGTTTGCCCTTCCACATGGCCTCCGTGACCGTCAGCCCGAATCCTTCGCGCGTGGATTTCTGGACGATCACCGCCGCCGCCCGCTGAAGGGCGTTGATCTCGCGATGGGCCGTGGGCGGCAGATCCAGGATGAAGATGTCGCGATCGGCTTCCGCCGCGGCCCGCACTTCCGCCAGGACCGCCGCCCCTTCGGGGTCGTCCGTGGCGCCGCCGCCCGCCAGAACGAGCGTGCAGTCCACGTGACGGCGCAGAAGCTTGAAGGCCTTGATGACCCCGACCGGGTCCTTGAAGCGGTCGAACCGCGACACCTGCAGCACCATGGGGCGGTCGGGCGGAATCCCCAGACGCTCGACGGTCGAACGCACCTCCGACTCCGAAAGCTCGATGTTCTTCTCGGAAAGGGGATCGATCGATGGATACTCGACGATCTGGGGAATCGACAGCCGGCGGGCGAACTTGGGAAGGGTGAAGATCGCCGCGTCGTACCGGACGACGTACGAGCGCAGGAACTCCCAGAATTCGCGGTCCGGGTGCGAAAGGTCGATATGGCATCTCCAGATCCAGGAGGCCCCGGAACGGCGCTTCTCGACGAGCGCGGCCGGCTGGGGATCGTGAATCACCACGGCCTCCGCCCCGAGATCCATGCGCTCCGCGTTGGCGCGCACGCAGTCGAGGTAAATCTGCCGCATCTGGGGCGTCAGCAGAATCCCGCGGCCCTGAAGCGCGTTGTGGAAGGCCTTCGTCACCGCGAAGAATTCCTCGGTGCCCGCGATGACGTCCCAGCGAGGACGCAGCCCCACGTCCTCCTGAAGCGGGATCAGGCGATGCAAAATCTCCGCCACGCCCCCGCCCAGCCGCGTGGAATTGACGTGCAGAACCTCCAAGCCCCGCAGGGGCTCCGCCAGCCGATGAAGAAGATCCACCGTGCCCGGAAGGGTCACCTCCCGATAGCGCTCCAGGAGGGTCCCCATCAGGCCCCTCCCCCCGAAGCGTCCAGAACGCGCAGGAGGTCGCGGCGCAGATGCTCCAGATGGAGGCGGTACGGATTGACCCTGGCCAGCGCCGCCGCCAGCGGCGCATCCCCGAGCTCCTCGGCCACCCACGCCACCAGCGTTCCATGCCGCCGCCCCTGGCGGAACGCGTCTTCGAAGAAGTGGTAATAGAGCGCCTCGGGCGGCGCCCGGCGCAGGCCTTCCCGCAGATCCTCTCGGGTGCGGATTTCCATGCCCGCGGGCACCGCCACGACGTGCCCGCGGATGAAGTCGAAGGGATCCCCGAACAGCGCCCGCGGCGCGAACCCCAGCTCCTCGATGTGGTCCTCGATCTGGGTGACCAACTGCCGGCGCAGCGCTTCCACGTCCGGCAGCGTGAAGGGATCCAGAACCGCCAGACGCTCGCTCAGCACCCGGTCGCGGACCTGCTCGGCCACCCAGGTGGCGAAGTCGTTGGGATACCGGTCGTGGCGGTACTTGCCGCGCAGGTAGTAGCTGTGGGTGTGGTAGTAGATCGAGGCGGCGTCCACCTCCTCGAGGTGGTCGAGCAGCTCCTGCTCGCCCCGGGCGCGGCGATTGAGGATCTCCCGAACCTCGGCGCAGGTCATCAGGACGTAGGGCTTGGGGGGCATGCGCGCCGGCGCGGCCTTCGAAGCCGCCCCTGCGAGCGTTGTACCGGACCGCTCGGGGTCCCGTCAAGACCGATCGCCGCGCGTCACGAGCACCGGAACGGGGGCGGACTGCACGAGCCGGCTGGTCTTGGAGCCCAGAAGCGCATGGCGGAGCGCCCCGTGCCCGCGGACGCAGAGCGCCACCAGGTCCGCGCCGCGGCGCCGGACGGCGCGCAGAAACTCCTCCGGAAACGGTCCGCGGACGAAGAGCGCCTCGGCGCCGCGAACGCCCGCGCGCTCCAGGCGCTGGGCCAGCCGTCCGAACCGCCGGACGAGATCCCTTCGCAGGCGCTCCAGCGCCCGCTCGAGGGCCAGGATCTCGGGCGTCCGCCGGACCGCCCCCCACAGGTCCGCATGAAGCCGCTCCATCTCCTCGATCTCCTGGGCGCAGTGCACCAGAAGGATGGACGCCTCCGCCTTCCGGGCCACGAACCGCGCCAGGGGAAGCGCCCGCTCGGCGGCCGCCGATCCGTCCAGGGGCACCGCGATCCGGCGGATCCCCCGGCGCGGCGGCCGAGCCCACGCGGGCACCACCAGCAGCGGGAGATCCCCATGGTGAAGGAGGTTCTCCGTCGTACCCCCGAGCAGGCGGCGGCGCAGCCTCCCGCCCCCGCGGGTGGTCACCGCCACGAGGTCGCACCGTTCGTCCCTCGCGATCTCCAGAAGCGTTCCCGCCGGGGATCCGACCCGCACCACCGTCGAGGGACGCGGACGCAGGGACCCCGCCAGCCGGGCCAGATACTCCTCCGCGGGATCGTCGAGAAAAAGGGGCATCGACAACGCCCCTTCCGCGGACGGCGCGGCGACCGGCACGAGCACCCGCGCCAGGACCAGCTCCGCCCCGGGCGCCACCGCCCGCACCCAGGGGAGGGCCCGCTCGGCGGCCGCCGATCCGTCCAAACCTACCAGCACGCGGCGGATCACGCCTCCATCTAACCCTTCCCGAAGCGCGGCGTCCAGCCTCGAATTCGAAACCCTTACGGCCACACGAAAGACCTCGACCCGGCCGGGTCCCGCGCTATAATCCTCATCGCCGGGACCAACCGGGGGGAAGGCCCTTGAGCAACAAGGTGGATTTCGGCACCTCGTCGTTCAACATCCGCTCCAAGAAGATCGAAGTGCGCGGTGAAGTAGACTTTCACACCGCCCCCAAGCTTCGGGAGCAGATCCAGGCTACCCTTGAGAAGAAACCCCAGGTCCTCATCATCAACCTTTCGAAAGTTACCCGCATGGACAGCGCGGGGGTGGCGGTGCTCGTCGAAGGCATCCACATGGCGCGGCGGGAAGGCGTGATCCTCTCCCTCCAGGACGTCAGCCGCGCGGCCCGATCGGTCCTGGAGCTCGCCCGCGTGGACAAGCTCTTCCAGGTGTCCGGCGGCAACTACCTGCCGCCGCCGACCTAGACGCATGGTCCCCGCCAAGCCCGGCCTGCCGGCCCCGCTGGCGAGCTTCCTCGGGCACGCCGGGGGAATGGCCCACCTCTTCGGACGAACCCTCTACTGGGTGTTCGTGGGACCCTTCCGGGACCGCACCGAGCACCGCCGCCACGTCTTTCCCCTCATGGAAGCGATCGGCAACAAGTCCTTCCCCATCGTCGCGCTCGTGGCGCTCCTCATCGGAATCATCCTGGTCCTCCAGACGGGGTACCTCCTCGAAAAATACGGACAGATCCGCCAGGTCTCGGGCCTCGTGGCGGTCTCCATGACGCGCGAGCTGGGACCGCTCATGACCGCGATCGTCCTGGTCGGCCGCGTGGGCGCCGCCTTCACCGCCGGCCTCGGAACGATGACGATTTCCGAGGAAGTCCTGGCCCTCCGAACCATGTCGATCGACCCCGTGGGATACCTCGTCGCGCCCCGGTTCATCGCGATCCTCGTCATGCTTCCCTGTCTCACCGTCTTCGCCAACGTCGTGGGCATCGCGGGCGGATGCCTCATGGCCACGACCTATGACCTGGATCCATGGGCTTACGTGAGCGACTCGCTGGACTTCCTCACCCTCCAGGATCTGCTGAGCGGCGTGGTCAAGTCGGCCCTCTTCGCCGTGGTCATCTGCATCGTGTCCTGCCACATGGCCTTCCGCGTCGAAGGCGGGCCCGAGGGCGTGGCGCGCAACACGATGGTCTCCGTCGTCTGCTCCCTGGTGCTCGTCATCCTCGTGGACGGTCTAGTCACCGCATTCCTGCGCGGTCTATCCTGACCGATGGCCCTGATCGAGCTGCGCGGAGTCCGCAAATCGTTCGGCGCCAAGACGGCGCTCGACGGGATCACCTTCTCCGTCGAGCAGGGGACGAACTTCGTGATCCTCGGAGCGTCGGGCGGCGGCAAGTCCACGCTCCTCAAGATCATGATCGCCGCCCTGAAGGCCGACGAGGGCGAGGTCCGGATCGACGGCGTGGATCTGACCCGGGCGGACGAACGGGAGCTGCGCGCCGTCCGGCGCAAGTTCGGCGTCCTCTTTCAGGACGGAGCGCTCCTCAACTCCCTGACGGTGGGCGAGAACGTGGCCCTCCCCATCCGCTACCACACGGACCTGCCCGAGGAGACGATCGACATCCTCGTGAAGATGAAGCTGGAGCTCGTCGGGCTGCGCGAGGCGGAGGGGAAGCTTCCCTCCCAGATCTCCGGCGGCATGCGCAAGCGCGCCGCCCTCGCCCGCGCGATCGCGCTCGATCCGCTCATCGTCTTCCACGACGAACCCTCCAGCGGCCTGGACCCCGTGGCCACGGGCGTCATCAGCCGCCTGATCGTCGATCTCAAGGAGAAAATGGGCCTCACCAACGTCGTCATCACCCACGACATCCAGAGCGCCTTCGAGATCGCCGACCGGATCGTGCTCCTCCACCGCGGGCGCATCGCCGCCGAGGGCACGGTCCCGGAAATCCTCAAGAACGAGGATCCCCTTGTGCGGCAGTTCATCACCGGGAGCGTCGAGGGACCCCTCGAGGCGCGGGGTTCGGAGATAGACTATTACAATGATCTCCTCAACCTGTAGGCCATGAGCGTCAAGGCGTCCGAGATCCGGTCCGGGCTCTTCGTCGTCCTGGCGACGGGCGCGCTGTGCGTCCTCGTCTTCTCGGTGGGCGACTTCCGCGCCCGCTGGCGCCCCTCGGCCCGTTACCACGCCTTCCTCCCGGACGCGAAATTCCTCAAACCGCACGACGCCGTGACCTACGGCGGACTTCGCGTGGGCCTGGTCAAGCGCGTCGAAGTGGCCCCCGAACGCTTCGGGACCGTCCGCGTGACGGTCGAGGTGGACCCCGAGATTCCCGTGCGCGAGGACTCGGTGCTCGTCCTCAAGCAGGACGGAATGCTCGGACCCAAGTATCTGGAAATTTCCCCCGGAAGCCCCCAGGCGCGCCCCGCCTCCCCCGGGTCGGAACTGGCCGCCCTCGTCCCCCCGGCCCTCACGGACCTGACCTCCGCCGTCGAGAAGCCCCTCCAGCGGATCGACCGCGTGCTGGAACATCTGGACCGGATCCTGGGGCTGCCCGACAATCAGAAAAACCTCGCGGATCTCCTGGCCGAAGCCCGCGCGATGCTCGGCTCCCTGCACGCCGAGATCCGCCGCGTGGGGGCGCTCGCGGAAGAGACCGGCCGGGAAACCCGCGAGCTGCTCGCCGAAGTCCGGGGCGCCGTCCGGGACGCCCGCGCGCCGCTCACGAACGCCCTGCGGAACGCGGAAGCGCTCTCCGAAAAACTCTCCACCCGCCTGGACGACCTGACCGGCCGGTTCGCCCGCGCCGCCGAAGCCCTCGAAAGGCTCCTGCGCGACGCCGACGGACTGGTCGTCGAGAATCACAAGAACGTGTACGAGACGATCCGCGCGCTCCGGGACACGGCCTACCACATGGAGCAGGCCTCCAAGCGCATCCGGGCGAATCCCTCGATCCTCCTTTTCGGCGCCGAGGAAACGCCGGAAGAGCGCCGCCGCGCGGACGAGACCGAGCTTCGCCTCCGCGGCCGCGCCCGCCGCTACGACAAGGAGCCGCCCGGCGAATGAAGCGCTCCGCCCTCCTCCTCCTGGCCGCCGGCTGCGGGACCTACTCCCCGCTCGACTCGCCCTTCAACCGCGGCGTGGAGTTCTACGACCAGGGGCGCCTCGCCGACGCGATCCGCGAGTACAGGCGCGCGCTCGAGGACGACCCGGACCACTACCGCGCGCGCTTCAACCTGGCCGTCTGCTACCACGACCTCGGCAAGCTCGACGAGGCGGCGGCGCTCTACGAGGACGTCCTCCGGCGCCGCCCCGACAACGCCCGGGCCCTGGTGAGCCTCGCTTCCGTGCGCGCCGAGCAGGGCCGGGACGAGGAAGCTCTGGCGCTCCTGCGCCGCGCGGCGGAGGCGGACCCGGACAGCGGGTTTCCCCGCTCGTGCCTGGGGGCCTTCTACGAGCGCAAGGGCGACCCCGAGCTCGCGCTGGCCGCCTACCGCGCCTCGGTCGAGGTCGAGCCCTCCCACGCCGCCGGGCATGCGGGGATCGGACGGATCCTTCTTTCCCGCGGAGAGATCGCCGGCGCGTGCGCCGCGTTCGACGCCGCCCTGGCCGCGGACCCCGACGACGTGGCGGTCCTCCTGGGCGCCGCGGAGGCCCGGGAGCGGGCGGACGATCCCCGGGGCGCGGCGCGGCTTCTCGAGCGGGCGCTCGTCCATACGCCCGACCGGGGGGACCTGTGGCTGCGGCTGGCCGGCCTCTATGAGTCGCAGGAGCGCCTCGAGGACGCGGTGGCCGCGCTGTGGGAAGCGCGGGCGCGCCGGCCGGAGCTCGCTCCGGAAGCGGGGGCGCGCCTTCGACGGCTTTACCTGCGGCTGGCGGAACGCGAAGCCGCCCCTACGCCCCCGAAATGATCCAGTCCGCCGCGCGGGCCAGGTCGTCGGCCACATGGTCCGCTTCCGCGCCGGCCGCCTCCGCCTGCCTCCCATGGCCCGTGCGGACCAGCACCGTGCGCGTCCCGGCCGCCTTCCCCGCCTCGAGGTCGCGGGGCGAGTCTCCGACGGTCACGCAGCGGGCGAGATCCAGATCATGCTCGCGCGCGGCCTGCTCGAGAAGTCCCGGCCGGGGCTTGCGGCACCCGCACTCGAGGGCATACGCCTCGATCGTCCCCTCGGGATGATGCGGGCAGACGTACAGGCCGTCGAGGCGCGCCCCCTCGGCCGCCAGGAGCGCCGCCAGCCGCAGGTGAATCGCCGCCAGCTCGTCCTCCGTGATCAGCCCCCGGGCCACCGCCGCCTGGTTGGAGACGACGAAGACCTTCCAGCCCGCCTCGCGGAGCGCCCGCACCGCCGCGGCGGCCCCCGGCAGGAGCACCAGGTCCTCCGGCGTCGTAACGTATCCGCGCTCCTCGACCAGGGTTCCGTCCCGGTCGAGGAAGACCGCCCGGCGATCCGGAGCGTCTTCCCGCGACATGGCCTATCCGAAGAGGGACGACTCGATGAGATCGCAGAGGACGTGCCCCACGGCGATGTGGCATTCCTGGACGCGCTGGGTGTCGCGCGAGGGCACCTTCAGGCACAGGTCCACGAGCCGCGCGAGGCGGCCTCCGTGTTCGTTCGTGAATCCGATCGTCACCGCGCCGGCCCGGCGCGCGGCCCGCGCGCCTTCGATCACGTTGGGGGAGTTTCCGCTCGTGGAGATCGCGATCACGGCGTCCCCGCGCCGGGCGTGGGCTTCCACCTGACGGGCGAAGGTCCGGTCGTAACCGTAGTCGTTGCCCACCGCGGTGAGGGTGGAGGTGTTGGTCGTGAGCGCCAGGCAGGGGAGCGCCCGGCGCTCGCGGGCGAAGCGCCCCTCGAGCTCGGCGGCGATATGCTGCGCGTCGGCGGCGCTCCCGCCGTTTCCGAAAAGGAGAATCTTCCGGCCCGCCCGCAGCGCGCGCACGAGAGCCCGCGCGATCCGCTCGATCTCCCCCGCCTGACGCTGCAGGAGGAGAAGCTTCACGTACGCGCTCTGGGCGAGAAGCTCTTCAATCTTTGGTCGCAGCATGATTCTCCCGGATGCGGCGGATGATCTCCGTGGTCGAGACGCCCCGGACGAGGGGCGCCAGCTCCACGCGGCCGGCGTGTTCGCGGCCCACGACGGTGCGGCCGGCGTAGTCCTCCCCCTTGACCAGGACGTCCGGGCGGATCGCGCGGACGAGGCGCGCGGGGGTGTCCTCGTCGAAGAGGACGACGTAGTCCACCGCCTCGAGCGCCGCCAGGAGGCGCGCGCGCTCCCGCTGCGGAAGGATGGGCCGCCCGTCGCCCTTGATCGCCCGGACGGACCGGTCCGTGTTGAGTCCCACGATGAGCACGTCGCCGCGCGAGCGGGCGTGTTCGAGCAGGGCCACATGGCCCGCGTGCAGGAGGTCGAAGCACCCGTTCGTGAAGACCACGCGGCGCCCGCGCGCGCGCTGATCGGCGGCCACCTTCCGGATTTCCCGGAGCGTCACGATCTTGCGGTGGCCGTCTCCGTGGGAGGCCTGGGCCCGCAGCTCGTCGCGCGTGACGACCTCGGTGCCCACCTTGCCCACGACGATCCCGGCCGCCGCATTGGCCAGGACGGCGCATTCCTCGAGCGAGAAGCCCGAAGCGAAGCCCAGCGCGAAGGCGGCCAGGGCCGTGTCTCCCGCGCCGGTCACGTCGTAAACCTGGCGGGCGACGGCCGGCAGCGTCAACGGCGCCCCCCCGGCGGGATACACGCGGATTCCCCGCTCGCCCAGGGTCACGACGAGGAACCGCAACCCCAGTTCCCGGAGAATCTTGCGCGCGCCGCGGTCGAGATCGTCCTCGCGGCTCAGGGCCAGCAGTTCGCCCCGGTTGAGCGACGCGCCCGTGGCGCGGGCGTACTTGCGGTAGTCGCGGGCCTTGAGGCCCACGAGGACGGGGCAGCGCGCCCCGCGAAGGAACCGCGCGCAGACCTCTTCGGGGAGGGTTCCCTTGTTGTAGTCCTGGAGGATCGCCAGGTCGGACCGCGCCGCCTGCCGGAGGGCCGCCGCCGCCAGCCGCCGCGCCAGTTCCGGTCCGACGGGGTCGGCGATCTCCCGATCCACCCGCAGCATCTGCTGATTGTGGGCGATCATGCGGGTCTTGACCGCGGTGGGCTTGCGCGGGTCGACGAGGACCGCGGAGACGTCGCTCCCCCCCGCCCGCAGGAGACGGCGCAGTTCCCGGCCGCCTTCGTCGCGCCCCACGATCCCGCCGCAGGCGACGCGCGCTCCGAGGGCCGCCAGGTTGTGGACCACGTTGGCCGCGCCGCCCAGGCGGAATTCCTCGCGGTCCACCTTCAGGATCTGCACGGGCGCTTCGGGAGAAACGCGCGTCACGGAGCCCCAGACGTAGCGGTCCAGGATGAGATCGCCCATCACGAAGAGGCGCGGCCGCCCCAGACGCGCCACCAGATCCAGGATGCGGTCGCTCATGGGCGGATCGCGCGGCCCTCCAGCGCCGCCACCACGCCCGCCCGCCAGAGCGGCAGCAGAATCTCGTGATGCCCCGTGATCGCGATCGCCTTGCCCCGGGGGCGCGCCAGGACGTTGGCCCGGGGCCGGTAATGCTGAATCATGTCGAGATTTACGGTCGTAAACTCCCGAAGCCGGTGCCCCAGGTTCCGCGCCACGGAGACGGCCTTGAGGAAGACCTCCGGCATCATCACGGCCGAGCCGATGTTCATCCAGACGCCGCCTTCGAGTCCGGCCACGACGCCGCACAGGATCCGGAAGTCGAGGAGCGTGCTTTCCCCCAGGTCGCGTCCGGACACGTGGGGGTGCATATGGGTGATATCCGCGCCGATCGACACATGCACCGTCGCGGGAACCCCGAGGCGGGCGCAGGCCGCCAGAAGCGAGTGTTTGCGGAAGCGGTTTTCCTGAGCCATCTCTCCGAGCGCGCGTCCGAGCCCCGGACCGGCCGCCCCCACGAGGGCCGCCCGGGCGAAGGCTTCGGCCGTCTCCCGGGCCATCCCGAAGCGGCCGTCGCGGAGGGACTCCGCCACGTCCTCGGACGTCTCGCCGATGAGCGAAATTTCATAATCGTGAATGGCGGCCGCGCCGTTCATGGCGACGGCCGTCACCACGCCCCGCTCCAGAAGGTCGACGAGCACGGGCCCGCAGCCGACCTTGATGACGTGCCCTCCGAGCGCGCAGGCCACGGTGCGGCGGGATCGGTGCGCGCGGACCACGTCGCGGATGAGTTCCCGGAGGTCCCGGCCGGCGTAGATGTCCGGCAGCGAGTTGATGAGATCGGCCGCCCCGGGCCCGTCGGCCAGGCGGGCGAAGGACCCGACCTGAACGAGGTTCCGGCGACGCGCGATGGGGTAGGTCTTCAAGCCCCGCAGGTCCAGGGGGCGCGCCTTGGCCATAGGCCGGGGGATTGTAACACGAACCGCACCGGATGTGCCAGGATTCGCCCCCTTTTCCAGCAGTTCCGCAAGCGGTGGCAAAGGGCCTACGACCAAGGGCTTGCTGGGTATGATTTTCGCAGTGGCTGCCCGGCGCTGGGAAGGGTGAAGCGTCGGGGACGACTCCTCCGGCTTGCGAAGCCAGCTCTGGCGACAACC